>JBEAXM010000069.1:0-4387 GCA_041159805.1 Bacteroidota bacterium | reverse complement strand
ACCTTTGGCGACTCTCAAAAAATATTTGAATTCGTTTTTGGTTCCTCTTTCAAATCCTTCAGCAATGTTCGACATGATTGAGATGCTGGATCTTCTTATCTGGTCTTTTAGTGCAAAGTCTTTGGAAAAGGATGGATTAAGCGTTTCTTGATAAATGATCTTGTTCAATTCTCTGGCTTTTTTCCATGAGAGCATGTCTTCGAATCTTTCAATTAATGGCATAAGAAAAGGTTTAAATGGTTTTGGAAAAGATTTAAATGATTTGTCAATTAATTTTTATTTTTCACCCGCCTGAGAAGAGGCAAGATTGTCACTTGTCACTGATAACTTATCACTACCCGACGCTCCCCTCCAACGAAATCGCCAGCAATTTCTGAGCTTCAACGGCGAACTCCATAGGTAGTTGGTTGAACACTTCTTTGCAATAGCCGTTCACGATCAGACCGATGGCGTCTTCGGTGGCTATGCCTCGCTGGTTGCAATAAAAGATTTGGTCTTCGCCCACTTTGGAGGTGGTGGCTTCATGCTCCACTTTGGCGGTCTTGTTATGTACTTCGATGTATGGGAACGTGTGAGCACCGCAACGGTCGCCGAGCAGTAAGCTGTCGCACTGACTGAAGTTACGGGCACTTACGGCATTTTTATTGATCTTCACCAGGCCGCGGTAGCTGTTATGGCTTTTGCCACCGCTGATGCCCTTAGAGATGATGGTGCTACGGGTGTTTTTGCCGATGTGGATCATCTTGGTTCCTGTATCGGCCTGCTGCATGTTGTTGGTAACGGCAACGGAATAAAATTCTCCAATGGAGTTGTCGCCTTTAAGGATCACACTCGGATATTTCCAAGTAACGGCGGATCCGGTTTCCACTTGCGTCCATGAAATCTTGGAATTGTTGCCCAGGCAAATGCCACGCTTGGTTACAAAAGTGAAGATACCACCTTTGCCTTCCTTGTCTCCGGGATACCAGTTTTGTACGGTGGAATATTTCACCTGTGCGTCTTTGTGTGATACAATCTCGACGACGGCTGCGTGCAACTGATTCTCGTCGCGCATCGGTGCCGTGCATCCTTCGAGGTAACTTACATAAGCGCCTTCGTCTGCAACAATAAGCGTGCGTTCAAATTGTCCGGTTCCCGCGGAGTTGATGCGGAAGTAAGTGGAGAGTTCCATGGGACAACGCACACCTTTCGGAATGTAGCAGAAAGATCCGTCGCTGAACACGGCAGAGTTCAATGCAGCATAGAAATTATCAGTGGGAGGAACCACTGAACCGAGGTACTCCTTGATCAAGTCAGGATGTTCTTGCACGGCTTCACTGAATGAGCAGAAGATGATGCCTTGCTTGGAGAGTTCTTCGCGAAACGTGGTTTTTACTGATACACTGTCGATGACCGCATCAACCGCAACGTTGGCCAATCGCTTTTGCTCCTCGAGGGAAATACCCAATTTGTCGAATGTGGCTTTGATCTCAGGATCCAGTTCATCCAAGCTTTCCAATTGCTTTTTTGGCTTGGGTGCGGAGTAATAAATGATATCCTGAAAATCCACTTTTGGGTATTGCACATTGGGCCATGTGGGCTCAACCATGTTTTGCCATTGGCGAAACGCTTTCAATCGCCATTCAAGCAACCATGCTGGCTCGTTTTTCTTGGCGGAGATGAATCTTACTATGTCTTCATTCAATCCTTTCGGCGCGTTCTCTGCTTCTATATCGGATACAAAGCCCCACTTGTATTCCGAGGAGGCAATTTCATCCAATATTTTCTGGTCGTCTGACATCTCTTTTTATTTAGACTGATTCAAAGGTTTGATTCAAATTTTTTTAAACAGCGAAGCTCTCTCCACACCCACACGTGCGAGTAGCATTAGGATTGTTAAACACAAATCCTTTTCCGTTGAGTCCATCGGTGAACTCCAACTGTGTGCCGATGAGATACAGGAAGCTTTTTTTATCACATACGATTTTCACACCCTTGTCTTCAAAAACCTTGTCTTCTGGTTTCTGAACAGTGTCGAAGTCGAGTACGTAGGTGAGTCCAGAGCATCCGCCACCGGCCACACCTACGCGAACGAAGGCCTCATCAGGGTGATTGCCCTCAGCCCTCAAAGCAACCAGTTTTTCTTTGGCTTTGTCAGTTACGGTTATCATGGATTATTTGATAGTTAGCGAATTAGGGTGCAAAGGTACGGCTTTTCAACACACTTGTAAACACCTGGATAGTGGTTTTGTTTTGTCCTGTTTTTCGAATGCAAATTCCTAACAAAAAAGCCCCCGAAACTCGGAGGCTTTTGTCATTCAATGAATTGATTTTCAATTACTCAATAATCAGTCTTTGACGATTGCTGAAAGTTGTCCCGTTTATTTCTACCACATAGGCACCGCTGGGAATGTCATTTAGTGGGACGGTTAAGGTATGTTCTCCAGCATCCAAGGTTGACTGTGGGGATGTGAATACTAAACGACCTGCCAAATCCATCAGGCGAACATTGATCACTTCTTGTTTTTGGGCCGTAAATCGGATTTGAACCTGATCGCGGGCAGGAACCGGGAAAACAGTCACCTCCTTATTGGTGATGTTTTCATCAACACCGGTGTTGTTGGGTACAACGTTGATGGTGATGGGCACTCCGCTCTGCATACGGAGCAAGGAGAAGGAATAGCAAGTGCTGTCGGTGCAACCATTCGCATCGGCAATAAACAAGCAAATAGTGTAGGTGCCTGGACCGGCATATGTGTGACTAGGGTATGCACCAGTGCTGGAAGTGCCATCGCCCCAGGTCCAGGTGTAGGTCAATGGCCCGTTGCCATAAGCAAGGTTCACACCGATATATGTGTGCTGTTGGGTTGAATCCGGGTATATGGCGAAGTTGGCGCTACACGATAGCGTATTGCCCACGGTAATGGTCTGACAGCTCGTACACGATATTCCTGCGGCGTTCACAACAGTGAGACAAACCTGGTAGGTGCCGGGATTGCTGTAGTTGTGAGATGGGGTAGCAGCATTGGATGTTGTTCCATCACCGAAAGACCAAGTCCAAGTTGTGTTACCTGAGCCAGATGGCTGGAAGAAATATCCGCCCGCAGGTGATGACTGGTAAGTGAAATTCGCATTGCAAGGAAGACCTCCTCCAGAAACAAATATGGAATCGCAATAAGTGTCGCTACAAGATTGCGCATTGTTGTAAATGTTCAAGCAAGCATAGATCCACCCGCTAGTGCCCGGTGGAATATAAACGTTTTGTGAAGATGAAGAAACGCCATTGCTAAAGGTCCATGCATAGGACAGCCCCGTGCCTGTAGATGTGTTTTGGAAGTAAACTCCACCCACGGAGTCGGGAAATGCTTGAAAGGAGGCAGTGCAGTTGGAGCTGGCCGCAATGGTGATGGTCTGACAGCTGGTGCATGTGGCACCACCGTAAGCGATGGATAGGCAAACATTGTAAACGCCGGGATTGGAATAGGCGTGGTTGGGTTGCATTTGGGTGGAGGTGGTTCCATCACCGAAGTTCCACAGGTAGGTGGCTCCACTGGTGACCGCTGGGTAAAAGGATGCGCTGCCCGATTGGACAAATGCCTGGAAGTTGGAGTTGCATGGCAACGTGTTTCCGATCACGAGCGTATCGCAATACTGCGAGGAGCACGCAATTGGTCCGGTGGTTATGGTGAGGCACACATAGTAAATTCCAGGAGCGAATGCAGTTACCGGGTTTTGCTGTGTGGAGGTGAGTCCGTTTCCGAAGGTCCACGAATAACCGGTGATGTTGCCGGAGGAGACGAAGGACGAGTCGAAGAATTGCACCTGTGTACCGTTTGGATTGGTGGAGCCAACGGAGTAAACGAAGCCTGCCTGACAAAATACTTGGGCGTTTGCATTCCATGTGAATGCAAGTAGTATTACCACCAGTGCCAGGGTTTTGTAGAGTTTGTTCATGGTTTGTGTTTGAAGGATGATAATTTGAATGTACAAACTTAAACAGAATTTTCCGTTAGAGCCCTTACAATTATCCATTTTAGTCAAATTAAATAAATCTTCAACTTGTATTTAATCCTATGAAATACAATTAAATGAAAGTTTAATGATTGTTCGATAATCGGATTTTAAATCAAATGTTCAGGTTTCGCTTTTGCATCCTGATTAAGTGGTTATTTTAGCCGTTAACTATGCTTGAACCGGGACTCTATTTGGTACCAACGCCTCTTGGCAACCTTGAAGACATCACGCTGCGCGCTATCCGATACTTGAAGGAGGCCGACTTGATTTTTGCAGAAGACACACGCACCTCCAGGGTGTTGTTGCAGCATTTAGGCATTGATAAGAAAGTGATGGCACATCACCAGCACAATGAACACCAGTCGGCGCCTGAAGTGGTGCGATTGATTCAAGC
>JBEAXM010000116.1:0-5379 GCA_041159805.1 Bacteroidota bacterium | reverse complement strand
CTCATGGAGCGTGTGATGTCGACTGCCTACCTCTGGCATAACTACGGTAAATCCCCCATTGGTTCCCGTGAAGACCTCGAGCGTGTACCAATAGAAAACCTACAAGCCTTTTATAGGTAGTACTACCAGCCTGACAATGCCGTGTTGATGGTTGCTGGTAAGATCGACGAGGCTAAAACCCTTGCCATGATTAATGATTATTTCGGAGTGATCCCCAAGCCCAACCGTATATTGCAGCCAACATATACTGTGGAGCCAACTCAGGATGGAGAGCGCCATGTGGTATTACGTCGCGTAGGCGATGTACAAGTGGCATCCATGGGATACCATGTGCCTGCAGGTGCACACCCTGACTTCCCAGCGGTTGATTTGCTTGCTGACATTCTTACAAATGAGCCCTCAGGTCGACTTTACAAAGCGGTGGTGGAAACCAAAATGGCTACCAGCGTTGGCGGTTTCGCATTTGAACTGCGTGATCCCGGATATGCCTACTTCACCGCCGATGTGCTGAAGGAGAAATCACTTGACGATGTAATGAACACCATGACTTCTGTGATGGATAACCTCAAGTCAAATCCCATCACGCAGGCAGAAGTGGATCGTGCCAAAAACAAATCGTTGAAGTTCTTCGAACAAACCTATAACAACAGCGAGCGCGTAGGATTGACATTGTCGGAATACATTGCCAAAGGCGATTGGAGGTTGTTCTTCCATTATCGTGACATGGTTGAAAGGGTTACTGCTGCAGATGTGAACCGGGTAGCTGCCGCATACTTCAAGCCTGCCAACCGCACCACTGGTAAATTCATTCCCGAAGCAACCCCTGACCGCGCAGTCATTACGGCTGCTCCAGAACCTGCAACACTTCTTAAGGATTATAAAGGCAAGCAGGCATTGAAGCAAGCCGAGGATTTCGATCCATCACCAGAGAACATCGCTGCGCGTACCACCAAAGGACAAATCGCAGGTGGAGCCAAATATGCATTCTTGAAGAAATCCACTCGCGGAGGCACCGTGAATGTTTCCATGACGCTGCGCATTGGTAACCCCAGTGCCATGCAAGGCAAATCTGCGGTAGCAGATCTCACCGCTGCCATGTTGCGTCGCGGAACCAAGCGAATGACCTTGGAGCAAATCAATGATTCATTCGATAAGATGAAGTCCAATGTGGGCATCTTCGGTTCGGGTCAAACAGTGAGTGTGTCGATTTCCACCACCGCCGATCAGCTGGAAAACACCTTGAAGTTGGTTCAGGAGATCCTTCGTACCCCGTCCTTCCCACAAGCCGAACTCAGCAAGCTGATTGATGAGGAGCTCGCTGATATCGAGAAACAACGTAGTGAACCACAAAGCATCGCAGGCCTGGAGTTTACACGCATCATGAAACCATACGCCAAAACCGATTTCCGTTATGCAATGGATTTTGATGAGCAAGCAGCCGCGGTGAAGGCCGTAACCATCGAGCAGGTAAAGCAATTCTACCAAGACATGTACAATGGCGCTAATGCTACGGTAGCAGTGGTGGGCGACTTTGATGACCAAGCCACCTTGGCTGTGTTGAAACTCATGTTGGCGGATTGGAAATCATCAGTCGTGTACGAGCGTGCCACGGATCCTTATTCAGCTTCAAGTCCAGGCAGCAAGAAAATCAATACTCCAGATAAAACCAATGCCATGATGATGGCAGGTATTAACCTTCCATTCAAGGATGATAACGACGATATGGCTGCCATGGTGATTGGCAATTATATTCTGGGTGGCGGATTCCTCAACTCACGTTTGGCCGTTCGTATCCGTCAAAAGGAAGGCATCAGTTATGGTGTCGGATCTCAGTTTCAGGCAGGCTCACTCGACAACTCCGGTATGTTTTTTTCCTCTGCCATCTATAATCCCGAAAATTCCGAGAAACTGATTAGCTGCTTGCGTGAGGAGCTCAAACGTATTGTTACCGAAGGCATCACTGAGCAGGAATTGAAAGACGCCTCTAGTGGATACCTTCAAAGCCGTAAGGTCAGCCGCTCACAAGACCGTGAATTGGTGGGCCGCTTGAACAATTACCTATTCCTGAATCGTGACATTTTCTGGGATCGTGACCTCGAGTATCGTATTACCAAGCTGGATGTAAAGCAGGTTAACGAAGCACTCAAACGTTGGATCAAGCCAGAGAACATTTTCATTGTGGAAGCTGGTGAGTTTGAGAAGAAAAAATAATATTTGTTGTTGATTGTAGAAAAGGCGGACTCGAAAGAGCCGCCTTTTTTATTTACGACATCGGATATACGATTGAGGTTTGAGGGATTAATGTGAGTATAGTTGGAAATGAAATTTAACTAAGGTTAGTTCCTATTTCGATACATTGATACAACTTAAACGTTTAACTGCATCCCAAAATTTGCAGCTACGCTATTTCAAAATTATTTTCGCCATGGGGCGGGGACGGCAGTCCCCCAGCGAAATGGACTAAAACCATAATCTAAAAGTTCTTCTGAATTAAACAGAGGTCCTATAATATCAAAAATGGATACGGATCGAATGGATTTAACGAAATTACACGGATTTCAATTATTGTGGAATTAAATCCGCGCTAATCCATAATATCCGTCAAATCCATGTTCCGTTTTTATTTCTCAACGCTTATTAATCTGCGTTGATCCGATGTGTCCGTTAAATCCGTGTTCCCTTTTCGTTAGCTCCCTATTGGATGCCATGTCGTCTTGGTCTCCAACAGATCCAAGATCATGTAAGGCGATTGAGCATCTGCATCCGACCAGTTTTTGAAATGATGATGCACCACACGCTTCACATTCATCGACGCATTGGCTTTCACAAGGGCAACTTCCGCTGCATCATTTCCACAATAAACGGTAGCGTTCACATCCATGTGATTGCTCAATCCGCCGAGCAGTTCATTTCGGAAACCAGTGATCAAATTTATGGTGCCCCCCGGCACATCCGATGCGTGAATCGCTTCGGCAAATTCAATCGCCGTAAGCGGATATTGCGATGATGCCAATACCACCACCGTATTGCCTCCTGCAATTGCGGGCATAATCGAGGAAACCAATCCGAGCAACCCTGAATCTTCAGGAGCGATGATGGTGACCACTCCGATTGGCTCCGGATATGAAAAATTGAAGTGCGATGATTCAACCGGATTCACCGAGCTGAAAATCTGCTGGTATTTGTCACACCACCCTGCATAGTAAACCACGCGGTCAATAGCGCCCTCTACATCAACTAGCGCAGCGGCAGATTTCATGCCTTGGCGACAAAGCGTATCGATAAGCTGTGCTTTCTTACCTTCTAATGTTTCCGCAATGCGATATAAGATCTGCCCACGGTTATAGGCGGTCTTCTTACTCCATTCACCGAAGGTCTTTCGCGCAGCCACAACGGCGTCACGCACATCCTTCTTGGAGCAGCGACAAACATTCGCGATGAGTTCGCCGTTTTTGCTTTCCAGCTTGAAATAACGGCCAGATTCGGTGCGGGGGAATTTTCCCCCGATGTAAAGTTTATATGTCTTGTTTACAGCAAGTCGTTTGTTTGTGGTAGCCATTTTTTTCGCTTTCACGGATGGATTAAAGTTTTACATAAGGATATAGTCCGTGCAATCCGCCTTCGCGGCCCATGCCACTTTCCTTGTATCCGCCAAAGGGTGATGTGGGATCGAATTTGTTGTAGGTGTTGGCCCAGATCACACCAGCGCGCAACTTGGATGACACTTTGAACACCTTCGATCCTTTGTCAGACCACACACCTCCGGATAAACCATATGGTGTATTATTCGCCTTTTCGATGGCTTCCTCCGCTGTGCGAAAGGTTTGGATGGTCAATACAGGTCCGAATATTTCCTCCTGCACAATGCGGCTCGCTTGACTAACATTCGTGAATAATGTGGGTCTGAACCAAAATCCTTTTCCAGGAAGGGCACAGGATGATTGGTGCATGTTGCCGCCTTCGTTCACGCCAATTTTGACAAGCGCTTTGATCTTGTTCAGTTGCTCGCGTGAGTTGATGGCGCCGATGTCGGTGTTCTTGTCGAGCGGATCACCGATGATGAGTGTTTCCAATCGTTGTTCGAGTTTTCGGATCAGCTCTTTGGCAATGCCTTCCTGTACAAAAAGACGAGATCCTGCACAACAAACATGACCTTGATTGAAGAAGATGCCATTCACGATGCCTTCTACCGCTTGATCAATGGCGGCATCTTCGAAAATGATATTGGCGGCTTTGCCACCCAACTCCAAGGTGAATTTCTTATCGGTAGCCGCAATGGCTTTTTGAATGATCTTTCCCACTTCGGTAGAACCCGTGAAAGCCACCTTGTCGATACCTGCGTGATTGACCAACGCGGCACCCGTTGTGCCCGCACCGGTCACAATGTTTACCACCCCTGGAGGCAAGTCGGCGTCACGAATGATTTCGGCGAGTTTGAGTGCGGTAAGTGGGGTGGTTTCGGCAGGCTTCAGCACAACGGTGTTGCCTGTAGCCAACGCAGGGGCAATTTTCCAGGCAGCCATCAACAGCGGAAAGTTCCAAGGGATGATCTGTCCGGCCACGCCCAATGGTTGGGGCTTTCTGCCTGGAAAAGCATACTCCAGTTTATCGGCCCAGCCGGCATAGTAGAAGAAATGGGCTGCAGCAAGGGGAATATCGATGTCGCGTGACTCACGGATTGGTTTTCCGCCGTTCATCGACTCGATAATCGCCATTTCACGTCCGCGCTCCTGCAGGAGTCGCGCAATGCGGTAGATGTACTTGCCACGCTCCGAGGGCTTCATCCTCGACCAGGTTTTGTCGTATGCCTTACGGGCTGCGGTAACAGCTTTGTTTACATCGGATGTTGAACCTTCGGCCACGTGCGAAAGCACGGTTTCCTTGGCAGGATTGATGGTGGCAAAGTACTTTCCATTGGAGGGCTTGGTGAACTTACCATCTATGAAATGTCCGTATTGTTGATCAATCACCACATGGTCGGCCGACTCGGGCGCTGGATCATACTTCCAGCTGTCGGAGAACTTCAGCGGTGTAATGGGTTTGGTGGTTTTGGCCATGGTAACTAGTGAATGACCAAAAGTAGTAATTCAAGCGGAAAGCTAGGTGCTATGGGAGTCGCTAATGGCTAGAGCACAAATCCTAATGTTCGGACTCACGGCAATTGAAAGAGGGGAGCAGTCAAGAATTCCAATAAAAAATCGTAGCCAAGGGTTTTCATTGCATCCTACATCAGGGGTTAAAGGGATTTTTCAAATGAACCTTTTATCTGACTATTTGAAATCGTTGGTAAGATTGGCTATTGAAAGAAATAACGTAGGAACCTTGGGGCAAATCCTGTATGCTGATGGAAGCATATGTAGAGGAAATCTCGCCCAATTT
>JBEAXM010000304.1:0-4706 GCA_041159805.1 Bacteroidota bacterium | reverse complement strand
GCCCGTTCCAGGTGGTGTGGGTCCCATGACCATTGTAGGATTGCTTCAAAACACACTGTTGGCAGCAAAAGGTGATATCCGTTTTTGAAAAACCAGTTTTAGTTGATTGAAATGGAAAAGTTGCCGGTAATGGAGTCTTTTTACACTGTTCAAGGCGAAGGTGCCCACACAGGTAAAGCCGCCTATTTCATAAGGTTAGCAGGTTGTGATGTTGGTTGTACCTGGTGCGATGTAAAGGAATCATGGGAGGTTGCTGATGATCAATGGATGGAAATTGAAACAATTGTTTCCAATACCATAAAGCACCCCTCATCCATGGTTGTAATCACCGGAGGTGAACCTTGCATGTACGATTTGGTTCGGTTATTGGATAACCTTAAAACCAACGGTCGTAAGGTGCATTTGGAAACATCGGGAGCATATCTTCTTAAAGGCCAGGCAGATTGGGTTTGTGTTTCACCAAAGAAATTCAAACCCGCATTACCTGAAATGATTCAATTGGCCGATGAGTTGAAATTTGTGATCAACCATCCATCAGACTTCACTTGGGCCGAGAGTATTTCCGTGTCAGCAAAACCCGGTTGTCTGCTTTATCTACAGCCCGAACACAGTAAATCAAATAAAATGATGGGTTTGATCGTTGATTACGTCAAATCAAACCCCCAATGGCGTATTTCGCTTCAAACGCACAAATTCTTAGGAATACCATGACGCAACCTGTTTGGAGACATATGGCATGGTTGTTCCTGCCCATGCTTCTACTCAGTCACATTGCTGTGGCGCAAAAGACTTATTCCTCTACGAATAAGCAGGCAATAAATGCATATGAAAACGGTTTGAAGTATTTTGATTCCGGTCAAAATGAAAAAGCGAAGAAAGAGTTTTTGTCCGCCTTGCAAAAGGATTCGTTTTTTGTTGAGCCACGCTTTACATTGGCGGATATATGCATTGGAGCAGGAGACCTTGAGGGGGCAATTGAACAATACAGGAAGGTGGTAGCCATTAACCCCATGTTCTTTCCTACGTCCTATTTCAATCTTGCCAATATTGAGTTCAATACAGGTAAATACAAGGACGCCTTGGAGCATTATGGTAAGTTTATCGCTATCAAAGGTGCAAAGGCGGAACATGTGAAAAAATCAGAGCGACGAATGGAGTGCTGTCGCTTTGCATTAAAAGCCATGGAAAATCCTGTTCAGTTTGAGCCCAAGAATCTGGGTGAATCCATCAACAGTAAGTACGATGAATATTTTCCTTCCATCACGGTTGACGACCAATCGATGATATTCACGCGAAATCGTCCAGAATCCGAGGGCTCTCAACGATTCCATGAGGATTTTTATCAAGCCAACCGCAAGGGAGATGGATGGGATATGGCAAAAAATTCCGGCGGATCACTAAATACCATGGGGAATGAGGGCGTACCATGTTATTCCTCCGACGGTAAAGTGTTATTTTTTGCAGCCTGCCAACGAAATGACGGCAAAGGATCTTGTGACATATACTATTCAGCGCTTCGTAAGGATGGCTGGACACGTCCGTTGAATTTGGGAAACCCGGTTAACACAGGATTGTGGGAGTCGCAGCCGTCTTTTTCAAGCGATGGAAGGACACTGTATTTCATAAGAGGTAGGATAACAGGTTATGGAATCCAAGAGCAGGATATCTACATGTCCAAAATCGGTGATGACCGTAAATGGACCGAGCCAGTAAAGCTTTCTTCCAAAATCAATACTCCCGACGAGGAGGAGTTTGTTTTTATCCATCCGGATGACCAGACATTGTATTTTTCATCTGATGGACATATTGGTATGGGTGGATTGGATATATACATGTCCAGGCGCCAACCAGACGGCTCTTGGGGTGATCCTGTCAATTTGGGCTATCCGATCAACACCAACGTTGATGAACGGGGGTTGTTAGTCGGCCCTAGAGGTGATATCGCGTACATTTCTTCCGATAGGAAAGGTGGATTGGGAGGTTTGGATTTATACTCATTCACGCTTCACAAAGCCGCTAGACCCATGGCTACCGGATTTGTAAAAGGCAAGGTGACCGATTCAAATGATGGTAGGTTATTGGCTGCTGTTTACGAAATCATCGACCTTGAAAGCGGTAAGACCATGGTCAAGTCAGGAACCGAAGACCAAGTAGGTACATTTATCGCCTCACTTCCATCGGGTAAAGACTATTTGTTGAACGTATCAAAGGAGGGATACCTTTTTTATTCCGATAATTTTTCCTGCAAGAATCCTGCTTCAATAGACAAGCCGTATTTGTTGGATGTAAAGCTCAATCCCATAGCTGTAGGGTCAAAAGTGGTTTTGAAAAACGTTTTTTTTCCTACCAATAGCTTTGAACTGAGTGCGCAGTCGCATACTGAATTGAATAAGGTAATACAGTTCCTCAATGGTAATCCAAAAGTCATGATTGAACTTGCTGGACACACCGACAATGTAGGAGACAAGAAATCAAACATGGTTTTGTCGCAGAACCGAGCCAAATCGGTGTACGATTTTCTGATTTCAAAAGGTGTTTCGGCCAACCGCATATCCTTCAAAGGATATGGAGACTCCCAACCTATAGATTCAAATGAGAGCGAAACAGGAAGGTCCAGTAACCGCAGGACCGAGTTCCGCATCACCTCGGTGAAATAAACACTACAGGAATAATGGCTCCATCAGGATGTAGCAAGCTGCTCCTGCAAGGTATCCTGCCAAGGCATAAAAGGTGATATTTCTGACATACCAGAAGAATTCGATTTTCTCGATTCCCATTGCCGCAACTCCCGCCGCTGATCCAATGATCAGGCAACTGCCTCCAGTACCGCAACAATAAGCCAGAAACTCCCACAAGTAATGGTCGGTTGGGAATGTTGAAAGGTCATACATGCCCATGGCAGCAGCCACCAAAGGTACATTATCGATGACTGAGGACAACAACCCCAAGATGACTACAATCAGGTTCAAGTCACCAACTTTGTGATCCAACCAAAGTGCAACATCCTTTAGAATCCCGACACTTTGTAAGCAGGCAACAGAAACCAATATGCCAAGGAAAAACAGGATGCTGCTGGTGTCTATTTTCTCCAAAGCCCTAGTCACACTCAATTGGCTTTTATGTTGGCTTTCCTTGCTCTTGTGAAGGAATTCAGTAATCACCCACATGATTCCCAAACCCAGTAGTATTCCCAGATAGGGGGGTAGGTGCGTTATGGTTTTGAAAACCGGCACCATGATCAAGGCGCCGATTCCAACGAAGAACACCAAGCTGCTTTCCTTTGGTGACACTGTTTTATGAGCCGTATCGAGCTTATGCTCGGGATCTTTTCCCTTAATCCTTGTTGAAAGCATTAGCAACGGAACTAACAAGCAAATAAGACTTGGTATTATAAGTTTGACGATGATGTTGGCAGGCGTGATTTGACCGCCGATCCAAAGCATTGTAGTGGTCACATCACCTATGGGTGACCAAGCCCCTCCGGCATTTGCAGCGATAACCACCATACCCACAATCAGTAGTTTATCCTGCCTGTTGGAGACCAGTTTTCTCGTAAGGGAAGTCATGACGATAGCCGTGGTCAGGTTATCCAATACAGCTGACAGGAAAAAGGTTATGATGGAAATGATCCAAAGAAGCTTTCTTTTGTCCTTGGTTGTGATGCGGCTGGTAATGACATCGAATCCATGATGCGCATCTATCAGTTCAACAATGGTCATCGCGCCAAGCAGGAAAAAAAGTATTCCTGAAATCTCTGAAAGATGTTCTTCCAATTGGTGGTTTACCAGTTCTACGTCAGATGAGAAAACGATGTAGATGGTCCAACATAAAACCCCCGTAAGAATGGCGGGAGCTGCTTTGTTAAGATTGAGCGGATGCTCCAATGCTATTGCCAGATAGCCGATAATGAAAATGATGGCAAGAATCGCCTCCATTGCTTGTAGATTTTAAGTCGTCAAATGTAACCAAATGGGTCTTCAATCCGACAGCACAGGGTTAAAAATCGAATCGCTGGGGATCTATCGGCTGTTGTCGCCGAAAGCCAATTTGAGGTAAAAAACGGGGCTTTTGAGTTTTGCCCGTAGGTCCAGATCATCGAACATGCAAGAAATGGTTTCCCTGAACGCCTTGTTTTTCGATGCCTTGTTCACCACCATGTTGAATAAAATCGGGTATTTGCAAAGTTGTTGCATTCTACGGCTAACCATCAGTTCACTCCCCAAACGGTCGTAAATACGTTTATCAAAAGCATTCAGGAATTCGGATGAAAAGTCATTCGCCTTAATGGCTGCACATGCTATTTCAGCGGCTGCCATTCCACTTATCATCGCGTTACTGATTCCTTCTCCCGTAAACGGGTCAATCAATGAGCCTGCATCCCCGGTAAGCATAATGTTGTCACCCGACAGCTTTCTTCGTTTAGAACCCAGGGGGAGGCCCCAACCAAGCAACTTGCCTTGGACTTCCGCCTTTTCGAAACGTTTCGATAGGGTAGGGTGGTTTTTGATGGTGCTGAGCATTGCTTCTCGCAAGTTCAATCTCTTTTTTGCAACGTGGCTGGAAAGCATACCCACACCCACATTTGCCAATCCATTAGGTAATGGGAATATCCACAGGTATCCAGGCAGGAAATCCTTGATGAAGTGTAATTCAATGAAGTTGTTTGGATGCAGACCCTCTACATTTTTGTAGTATCCGCGAACACC
>JBEAXM010000114.1:0-6058 GCA_041159805.1 Bacteroidota bacterium | reverse complement strand
GATACTGTGAGCATCGATCCCAACACTGGTGATGTCAATATCACTTGGCAGCCCGACTCGAGTGCCGATACGCAAGGATATGTGATTTACCGATTCAATGGTGTGTCATACGACTCAATTGGCGCGGTATTCGGTATAAACACCTTGACATTCACCTACTCCTCCGCCCTATCGACATCTGAAAACGGACCGGAAGTGTTTACTGTTGCAGCGTTCGACAGTTGTAGGAATCTTAGTCCGGTTGCCGTGAACCACAAGACCATGCATCTCGAGGGCACCTTGTCGAAATGCGAAGGACTCGCACGACTCACATGGACCTCTTACGTCAACATGGCTGGTGGCATCACACGTTATGATGTCTGGTACCGTGAAAACGGTGGACCTTGGATCATTGATGGAAGCACACTTGCAGGGATCACCTCCTACGATTTGCAACTCCTGAATGCAGGATCGAACTACGAGGTACTGATCAATGCTGTTGGAAATTCCGGAAAATCATCTTCGTCGAATGTAATACCCGTGCTGGCGGATATCTTCGAACAACCTTCATACCTCTATGTACGTTATGCCACAGTCAGCGGATCAATGGTTACCGTCAGGGCCCATGTGGACCCACTTGCTGATACAAAAACCTACCAACTCTACAGAGGCAATTCCGAAACAGGAAGCTTCACAGAGGTGATGTCGATGCCGTACAACCCTTCCGGAGATATCACATTCGTGGATATGGATGCTCAAGCCGACCTTGCCCCACGGTTTTACAGGGTCTCGTCGAAGGATTCCTGTGGCACTGAAGTTTTTTCTGACAACATCGCAGGCACGGTGTTCCTGACAGCCGCAGGGGGAACCGACTACATCAGCACATTGCAATGGACGCCTTATGTAGGATGGGAAAACCCTGTAATGGACTACAAGATTCTTCGGGTCGTCAATTCATCCATCACCAACGATGTGGCTGGAGCAACCCCACCCGATACCCTTGAATTCAGAGAAGACGTTAGTGAGCTTTACACTCCCGACGGTAACTTTTGCTATGTGATCCTTGCCACAGAAAGCGGAATAAATTCATATGGTTTTTCTGACTCGTCCTATTCCAATATCGATTGCGCGCCGCAGGAGTTGGTGGCCTTTGTTCCAAATGCATTTACGCCCGGTGGACTGAATCCGGTATTCCTACCAGTACTCCGTTTCGATGATCCAGCCAATTATAGCATGTCGGTTTACAACCGTTGGGGACAACTTGTGTTTTCGAGTTCCGACAAAACCCAGGGCTGGGACGGCACCATCTCCGGTAAGGACGCGCCGCAAGGAACCTACCTTTACGTATTGGTAGTCAGAGGGTTGAATGGCGACGAGTCGGTAAAAAGAGGTGTAGTGAGCCTGCTTCGGTAACCTAACCCTCCTGACCCCCTCGTTTTCAGAGGGAAAAGGGTTAATTTGTTACCTTTGCAACCCCATGGAAGTCCTAGCCAGACCTCTTCGGATTTCGATAACCAAACAAACTTTAAGCAGATGAAAAATCCGGTGATGAAAATCGTCGAAGAAGGCCTCACATACGACGATGTATTGCTCGTACCTGCCTATTCGGAAATACTCCCTCGCGACACCGACATCAGCACTAGCTTTTCAAGGAACATTCGTATCAACATACCCATAGTCTCGGCAGCCATGGATACCGTTACCGAATCAACTCTCGCCATTGCCATGGCGCAGGAAGGCGGTATCGGGGTACTTCACAAGAACATGAGCATCGCCGCACAAGCGGCAGAGGTTCGTAAAGTGAAACGCTCTGAAAGCGGAATGATTCATGACCCGGTTACATTGAATGAAAATGCAACCATCGGTGAGGCCTTGGCTATCATGAAAGAGCAGAAAATCGGAGGTATACCGATTGTGAATTCCAAAAACATCCTGGTGGGTATACTTACGAACCGTGACCTCCGCTTCGAAAAACAAATCAGCCGTAAGGTGAAGGATGTGATGACCAAGGAGAACCTGATCACCGTTACAGGCATCACTAGTTTGCAAAAGGCGGAACTGATACTGCAGGACTACAAAATCGAAAAGTTACCGGTCATCGACAAGCAGGGGAAATTGATCGGACTGATCACTTACAAGGATATCATCAAATACAAATCGCGCCCTAACTCATGCAAAGACTCCCTGGGCCGTTTGCGAGTGGCTGCTGCTGTTGGAGTCACAGCCGATGTGACTGAGCGAGTAAGTGCCCTGGTGAGCGCAGGTGTGGATGCCATCGTGATCGACACTGCACACGGTCACTCCAAAGGCGTCATTGAAACGCTGAAAAAAGTGCGTAAGCAATTCAGTACACTGGATATCGTAGTGGGCAACATCGCCACGGCTGATGCAGCCAAGGCACTCGTGAAAGCGGGTGCAGACGCTGTGAAGGTTGGCATCGGACCGGGATCCATTTGCACCACGCGTGTGGTTGCTGGTGTGGGCGTCCCTCAGCTCACCGCGGTGATGAATGTTGCCAAGGCACTGAAAGGAACGAATGTTCCAATCATTGCGGATGGTGGCATCCGGTTCACCGGAGACATCCCAAAAGCCATTGCCGCAGGAGCCAGCTGCATCATGGCGGGCTCTTTGTTCGCAGGTGTTGAAGAGTCGCCTGGAGAGAGCATCATCTATGAAGGACGGAAATACAAGGTGATTCGTGGAATGGGTTCCATCGAAGCGATGAAAGAGGGTTCCAAAGACCGGTATTTCCAAGACGCGGAAGAGGATATCAAAAAACTTGTTCCTGAAGGTATTGTTGGTCGTGTTCCCTACAAAGGGGCCTTGGCTGAAGAGATCTACCAGTTGGTTGGAGGATTGCGCGCAAGCATGGGCTATTGCGGTGCACGCGACATCAAATCGCTTCAAGACGCCCGGTTCATCCGCATCACCATGAACGGGGTTCGTGAGAGCCATCCACACGGAGTTACCATTATCCGTGATGCGCCCAATTATTCACGATAATTTCATTGGCATAAAATATTTTCACGCCGGAATTTCCAAACCACTTTCGAATCAATAAAACTCAAAAAATATGAAAACGATCACTGCCAGCTTACTGATTACCTGTTGCCTGATTGGCAACCTTGCCCTGGCACAAAAGAGTGCCCCTAAAAAACAAAAAGCCGAAGAGGTGAAACCGGTCGTTGAACAATCTCCGGTATTGATGGTAATCGATGGAACACCGGTCACCAAGGCCGAGTTCGAAAAGGTTTACCGTAAGAACAACCAGAAGGAGGGCGCCTACGACATGAAAGACCTTCGTGAATACGTGGAGCTGTACATCAACTACAAGCTCAAGGTGCGGGAGGCGGAAGCCCTGAAGCTGGATACAGCTGTAACATTTATAAACGAGCTGAAAGGTTACCGCAAACAGTTGGCACAACCCTACATGACCGACAAGGAAGTAACTGAGGCGCTTTTGAAAGAGGCCTATGACCGTCTGATGAAGGATGTTCGTGCGAGCCACATATTAATCAATCTGGGTGCTGACCCTTTGCCAAAAGACACGTTGATTGCCTATAACCGTGCACTGAAAATCCGAGACATGATCATGAAGGGTGCCGACTTCTCAACGGTTGCCCGTGACTCTTCAAATGACCCATCGGCCAAGGAAAACGGTGGCGACCTGGGTTATTTCACCGGTATGATGATGGTGTATCCGTTTGAAACGGCCGCATACAACACCAAGCCCGGGCAAGTATCCATGCCCGTGCGCACCAAGTTCGGCTACCACATCATCAAAGTCGCCGACATCCGCGATGCACAAGGTGAAATACGGGTGGCACACATCATGGTGAAGGCAGGCATGGATGCCACTGACTCCGTAAACACCACCGCGAAAATGAAAATCGATGAGATCTATTCTAAATTGAAAGCTGGTGAAAAGTTTGAAGATCTGGTCTTGAAATTCTCCGATGACAAAGGATCCGCCAAGAACGCTGGCTTGCTACCACCCTTCGGTACTGGAAGAATGGTGCCTGAATTTGAAAAGGCCGCCTTTGAATTGAAAGCCGATGGAGATTTTTCGGCTCCTGTGAAAACCGCATACGGATGGCACATCATCAAGCGAATTGAGCGCAAACCGGTTCCAACCTTTGAACAGAAGAAGAACGAATTGAAAACACAAATCGCCCGTGATAGCCGCGCTGAGGTGAGTAAGAATTCAATGATCAGCAGGATCAAGAAGGAAAATGGATTTGTGGATTTCCCGAAAATCAAGGATGCATTCATCGCCAAGCTCGACTCCTCCGTTGTCAAAGGGGAGTGGTCGCCTGAGAAAGTGAAGAACGCCAAAGGGACTCTTTTCACTCTTGCAGGAAAGAATTACACTGAACAGGACTTCGCCATTTACATCAGCAACCACCAATCCAAAAAGTCGAATTCCAGTCCAACGCAGATTGGATTGCAACTGTATGACCAGTTTGTTGATGAAACATGCTTGAGCCATGAAGAGTCTATGCTCGACTCTAAATATCCCGAGTTCAAAGCACTTATGCAGGAATACCGCGATGGCATATTGCTGTTTGAGCTGACCGACCAACTGGTTTGGTCCAAAGCGGTAAAGGATACCAGCGGATTGAAGGACTTCTACAACACTGTAAAGAACAACCACATGCATCCTCGTCGCTGCAATGCGGTCATATACACTTGTGCCAACGAAAAAATAGCCAAGAAGGCACGGAAGCTCATCCAAAAAGGAAAAGCCATGGTGGAAATCACTGCCGAGCTCAATAAAGACTCACAACTGAACGTTAGCACACAAACCGGTAAGTTCCCCAAGGGTGAAAATGACATCATTGACGGCATCGAGTGGAAAAAGGGGCTGACAGCAAACATGATCAAGAACAACTCCGTTGTGTTTGTGAATGTGGAAGAAGTGATGGAACCCACCCCAAAAACCTTGGAAGAGGCAAAAGGGTTGATCACATCCGAATATCAGTCGCATCTAGAGAAACAATGGATACAACAGCTGCGCTCCAAGTACGCGTTTTCTGTTGATCAGAATGTTTTGAACTCCTTTTCAGGAAAGTAATTGACCACAACAACCTATCCAAAAGCATCCATGAGGATTTCGCAAGCGATCACGCTAGCATTCATGCTGGCACTTTCGTTTTCCTCATGTGATTTGCCGGATAAGTTTGGGGGAGCGAGCGAGAGAGACGCGGTAGCCAGGGTATATGACCGCTACCTTTACAGGGACGAGCTAGCCGAAATCATTCAACCCGGCTTGCCCACCAAAGACAGTCTGCAGCTTGCAAACAACTACATAAACAATTGGATCCGGAACGAGTTGGTGCTTTACAAGGCGGAATCCAACTTGGATGAGGAAAAGAAAAATGTCGACCGTAAACTGGAGGAGTACCGGAACTCGTTGATCAGATACATTTATGAGAGGGAGTTGATCCGCCAAAACCTGGACACCACCGTTTCCAAGACTGAGATCGAGAAATATTACCAGGAAAACAAAGCGAACTTCCAACTAAGGGACAATATCGTGAAAGCGCTTTATGTGAAGGTCAGGAAAAACGCACCCAAGGTGAATCAAGTCCGCACCTGGTACAAATCGGATCTTCCAAAGGACCGTAAACTGTTGACCGATTACTGCAACCAATATGCGTCCGATTTCATGCAGGACGATACCACTTGGCATTCATTCGACGAGATGTTGAAGAAAATACCATCCAAAATTTTCGATAAGGAGTCCTTCCTTCGCAACAACACCACGCTCGAGGCGGAAGACTCCACAGATTATTATTTCATCAAGATACAGGAGTACAAAATGCGGGAAAGCCAATCGCCTTTGAGCTTTGTGCAGGACGATATCCGTGTGATGATTGTGAACAAGAAAAAACTGGATTTGATCAGAGATGCTGAAAAATCCATTTACGACGAGGCCCTGAAAAAAAATGAATTTGAGATATTCAATTAGTCTGATGCTGGCGCTGGCCAGCAGTGCTGCATTTGGTCAAAACCAGGAGCAGATTGTCGATCAAATAGCGGCAGTTGCCGGTAACAAGATCGTGCTCAAGTCTGAGAT
>JBEAXM010000279.1:0-5050 GCA_041159805.1 Bacteroidota bacterium | reverse complement strand
CATTCGGATTGTTGTTCACGAAATAATTCAAAGTCGAGCCCACACAAGCAATGGCTGGGCCATTCAATGGGAATGGTGAGTTAGGGTTCGGGTCAACCGAAACGCTTACGGTATCGGAGCCGGTGCAACCATTGATGGGATTTGTAACCACTACATGGTAGTTAACCGACTGTGTAGGGTTGACGGTCGGGTTCTGGATATTCGAAAAAGATCCGCTCAAGTCCGAGCCCCAATTGTATTGAAGTGCTGCAGGCACCACGTTGTTCATGGTGAGAGTCCATGAGGTGATGTTTCCAATATCTGCTCCGTCTGCATCCACCACACGCAGCTGCCATGTGCCGTTCGCGTTTCCAGTGTAGCTTGAAATGTTTCCGTCAGGAGTGAAGTTGCCATTGAAAGGTGCAGTGCCAGAGGCAATGGGCGTCGTTGCCGACATTGTGAAAACGGTATTTACAAAGTTGTCGCCGCTACCACCTCTCCGGTTACTCAATGTGATGGCTGTTCCTGAGGGGGAAATCAAATAAAGCACCAGGTCTCCAACATAAGTGTGAGTGATGTTTACCCTAGCCGAAACTACTACTCCGGCTGTCATGGTGGATGGGTTGATTCCACTGACGGTTATTGGCGAGTATACTCCATTCGGATTATTGTCTGGGATGGCATAGGTGTTGTTGTTGCTGAACTGTGCCTGGACAGTCGTAGTGGGCGGGTTGATAACAACAGCACTCAGAGATATGGGTGTTCCAGAGCAAATGGAGGAGTCAGATGCTGAAGCAACAATGGGAATGTTCTGCTCGACCACCGTTAATGGAGCTGAACTCATTGGGCAGGCAGAGCCTGAGTTTGTAGTAACGGTATAAGCGCCTCCCTGTGTGGCAACAATGGATTGTGTGGTTTCACCGGTAGACCACAAGTAAGAGGTCGCGGAAGATGCGGTTAGTGTTACGGATCCACCCGTGCAAATGGTGGTACTACCAGAGGCAGTGATGGTTGGTGTAACTCCCGATTGCTGGGTCAGCGTGTATGGAACCACAATCACATTATTGTCTTCCCGCTCTTCCAGAAAATAATTGTTCGGGTCCAGCTCTACCACGATATAATACTGTCCGTTGCATGTTCCAGGTGGAATCGTGATATACATGCCGTCCAATGATTGGTAGTAAATGTCGGTGTAGCCGGATGAAATACCTTGTACGGAGGGCGAGCAGTTGTATCCGCCTCCACCTAAACCAAAGTTTGGAAAGTTCGCTGCGGTCAAGGTGTTTCCCAATGAATCCACGCAATGTCCGTTGTAAGTGGAGCATGAGCCGTAATCCATCAGACAGAAAGCGAGTTTAGCTCCGTTACCTACAATCGGCCAATTGAGTGGATTGGGGTCCTGGGTTTGGGTTCTCAAGGTGAATTTGCCCCAGTCGTTGACATGCATATGGCCATGCGTTGGATGGTAGGTCATGGATCCTGCATCCCTGTCGTAGTAGGTCATTGCGCTGGCATTTTTATGATAGACGCGTTGTTTGATCAGCTGTAGTGGAGGTAATCCTGTGTTGGGACAAGTGGTAGGAGCGGTGCCTACGATTGTATCGGTTCCACAGATATATGTGCTTGTGGTTCGGATTTCCAAAGGCCCACGGCCGATGTTTGGAGTCGAAACGGATATGCGAAGGCGGCCATTATTGGCTCCGTTGCCTGATTGCGAGTATTCAATTATTCCACTACTGCCTGAAACAAGCAACGGTGGCCGAGCCGGGATGATGTCAGGTAATAAGTCGCAATTGATGGATCCAGGTGTCAGGCACTGGCAACTGGTGGCGTTTGTCGTGGTACACTGCGCATACAATGCTTGTGGAACACAAATCAGAATAATAACAGCAAGTAAAATGTTTTTCATGTGGAGCTGCTCAGAATGGTAAATCACCTGTTAGATATCAGGTAAATTTACAAAAGCTCCGCAACCCTTGCAAAAAGGATTTACTCCAGGAGTAATTTGTCCAGGAATAACGAGAAATCGTCCTTAAACCGCTCAAATTCAACACCCGTGGCTTTCCCTGAGAATCCTGAGTAAATCTTCCTGACCCTATGATTTCGGTCTAAATAGATGCTCGTTGGGAATGCCCTGAAGTTATCCAGTCCTGGCAAAACAGACTGCACCTTGTCCCGGTTCGAACAAACCAGCATCGGATAGGTGATCCCTAACCGATTTCGCAATCGCTTCACATTTGATGCGGCTTTAGAGAAATCATCCGTTTTTTCAAATGAAAGCCCAATCACTTCGACGCCCCGGTCTTTATTCTTCAAGTAATATTCCTGAAGGAATTCGGATTCATCCAAACAATTCGGACACCATGAGCCAAGTATTTGTACAATCACTACCTTGTTCTTAAAGCGAACATCATCCAAATCCACAATGACGCTGTCGGTATCGGGAAACCTGATTGAAAATGGCTCGTTTCCGAGTTTATAGGATGTTATGGCGGTTGGATCCGGAAGTTTTGCGTGCTCATCCTTTGACCCCGTGAACGCGATTTGTCGATGGGTCCCCGAGTAAAAAACACCTTCAAGCGTATTGGTTTTCACCTTGGCCTTGAATAGATACACAAACACACCATCAAAAGCGGAAAGGAACAAGCTGTCGCCATCCACAACACCTTCCAGGTATCTATAGTCACCGGAGGAAGTCAAAAAGGTCCCATTCACCACACCACCATCCTGTTCGAATATACCCACGGCATAGGTGCTGTCTTTGGTGCCGCCCCCAAATACAACCGACCACCGTCCTTGTATGCTCTTCGATGGCTCCTTGCTTCTGATGTAAAACCTGGGCCCTGCATTGTGGTAGGCTTTCATGGGAATGGTGGCGTTGGTGGTACGAGTGAGGTTGATGAAATAGCCATCCAGCTCTCGCTCATTCACCACTTTTAATCGTAATTCCGACTCATATACAGGAAAGCGAATGAATAGCGAATCACCTGAAACACGCGCGTGCTCCAATTCCATCGTTTCAGGTCCGTTTTTGATGGAGAAAACATATGCGGAGTCTGTTTTTCTGACTTCCATTTCAAATGGGAGTTCGCCACCAGGTGTCACCAGGAAAGCCCTCCAAATCCCAACGGTTATTTTTACAGAAGTGATGAATGCGATCATGTTGGTTTTTAGCGTTTGATAATTTTTCCAATCAACGTGAATTGTATTTTTTCGCCGATTTGAGGTTCGCTTAATGCGGATATCCTGTACCCGTTTGCTTTTTCAAACTCCAATGTGTCTGCAGAGCTATGATAGGGGTTCTTCGAACGAACAATTGCAAAAACAGAGGATATCTCATTCAGCGAGTCTTTTACAATCTCCAGTTGGCGGATGGAAACATATTCATCAATTGCCCGATAACTAATTTTTAACTCCTGGTCCTTCTGAATGGTGTCGACCTTGTAACTTGAAGCCATTGCCGCCTTTGTGATATCCAATTCAATGAATGGCAGTAGTTCAGTTTCCCATTCTGGCGACGAATCCAATACGGTTTCTCTAAGCCCATCAGTAATCATGGTTTTTTCTAAGCTGTAGGGTCCGTTGCTTAAAGACTCCTTCTGCGACATAAAATAGGATCTTGAATCAAAAAAGCCGGATGTAATAACTTCTTTCGTTTCGCAGGAATTCAAAAGGACGGCAAGCCATCCGATGGAAATCATCAATTTGATTCTTCTCATTTTGCGGGGGCTTGGGATTTACCTAAGTATTTGGCGGCATTTTGCTGGTCGCCTAACATATTGTAGGTGATTCCCAGGTTGATGATCACATTCCTGTTTTCCGGATCAATCGCCTCCACCTGCTTGAAATAACTTAGCGCGGTTCGGTAGTCATTCAAGGCGGCGTAACAGTTGCCCGTATTCATTAATGCATCTATGCTGTTCGGCTTGATCTGCAGGGCAATGGCGTAAAGCCGGATCGCTTCTTTGTAATCCGTTTTTTTCGCATAGGTGTTGCCTTTGTTGTAGTAGGCCTGATAAAAATCCTTCTTCATGGCAATCGCCTGATCGAAATAAATCAATGAACTATCCACAGCACCGCTTTCAAACATGTATAGTCCCATGTTGTTCATCGATTCAGGGTCATTGGGGTTCATCGACAGCGCCTTCCGAAGGTCGGCAAAGGCCAATTCATACTTACCTATTTTTCCGTAACACAATCCGGATGTGGCGTAAATGTCGGAGGCGTCGAATGGTTTGTATGAACGAGCTTTTTCAAAAGCTGCAACAGCAGCAGGGTAGTTTTCACGCTCTTTGTTGGCAATCCCCAGGTGCTTCCATGCCTCGGCATAGTCGGGCAAGATCGCCACTCCGCGTTCCAGTTGTACAATAGATTGTTCGATGAAGTTTGTTTTTGTAACAGGATCTTCCGTTTTCAAAGCTTTCTCAAAAAGCAGCGCACTTCCGAACGCATAACGGATACGGGCACTGTTGGGATTGGTCTTCACATCCTTGGAAAGCAATGTGAAATTATCTTTCCAATCCATATTGCGATCGATGGTTTTTACGGCATAGAGCGATACAATCACCGCGATGATGATCACAAAAACCTTGTTTTGTTTGAAGTGGTCTGCAAATGAGTTCGACTCTTTCAATTTCTGGCTGTTTGTGAATTTCGCCAAGAGTAGCGTGCCAGCCAGCACAAATCCAACCGATGGCATGTAAACGAACCGCTCTGCCATGGTCGATTCAATCAGTATGAATATGTTTGATGCCACGCTGATGGTTGCAAGGAAAAACAGGATTCCGAAAGCAACCGGATTTCTTTTTTTGAATTGAAGTATCGAGTACACACCCATTGCTGATAACACAAAAAATGCAGTCCAAAACCCCCGGCTGGACAAGTCCGACAACGGTATTTGATTGAAGGAATAGTCAAAAGAGAGTGGATGGGGAATCACCAGCAAGTAAATGTATTTACCCAATATGGCAATAGCAGTGGCAAACTGCTCGGTACTTGTTTTGGCACCAACTAAACTGTTGTTGATGAGTTGTATGACATCAACATTGTCAATATCTCCTAGAATGCTTTT
>JBEAXM010000165.1:0-4249 GCA_041159805.1 Bacteroidota bacterium | reverse complement strand
ATTCACCACAATTGGTGAAAATGCTGGAAACAATATGATCATACAAGAAAGAACATATTGCCTCAGGAACTTCCAACTAAAAAATTCAATTTCGAATTTCATTGCCATTTTACCAGTGTTTTCCTGTTTTTGCAGATTTTCCCTCAATTCGCTTCATTTTCTTTTGCAAATCAGCTTCATCATTTTGTAATGCATTCAGCATCCGCTCGGCCTCTTCCTTACTCATCTTTCTTTCGGATGGGTTTTGACCCTGCTGATCCTTATTCTCATTCGCCTTTTCATCCTGGTTTTTCCCCTGGTTTTCTTTTTGTTTATTGTTCTTTTCCTCTTGACCCTGCTGGTCCTGTTGATTTTTCTGACTTTGCTGATCCTGCTGTTGTTGTTTCTTGTCTTCGCTATTGGCTTGATTGTTTTTCTGCTGCTTGTCCTTGTTTTGGTCCTGTTTATCTTGCTTTTGTTGATTTTGGTTTTGCTCTGCCAGCTTGGTTTGCGCGTATGCCAGATTGTACCTGGTGTCTTCGTCTTTTGGATTTAAGCGTAGTGCCTGTTTATAGGAATTGATGGCATCCTGGTACTTTTCCATATTCATGTAGGTGTTACCCATGTTATGGTAACTTTTTGATTTCTGTATTGGGTCTTTGGACGCATTGGCGGCGTTTTGGTAATGTTTTAGTGCCTCTTCGTTCTTTTTTAAACTATATAGTGAATTACCCAAATTGTAATTAGCGGTATGGTTGTCATCCCCTGAGGATTCCAATGACTTACGATAAGAGGTTTCCGATTCGGAATAATTTTCGTTTTTGTATTCCTTGTTACCGTTTTTAAGGTGATCCCTTGAAGATTGTCCCATGGATAACTGCGCAGGTCCAAAAACCAAAGTGATTGAAAAGAGAATCTGCGATATGGTTGATGGATATTTCATCTCTTTGAATCCCCGAATAAATTTATGTTTTTCACCCATTTGCTTTTTCGTTCACCAATTAGTACTTCACTTAACAGCATTATCATGGCAAGTGCAAGGAACCATGCGAATTGATCCTCGTGATTCGTGAACATCTTTGATGCGAACTCCTGTTTTTCAAGTTTCTCGATTTCCTTTAGCAATGATGCGATTCCATCGTATTCAGCTGAAAGGTTGAAGAACTTTCCTCCTCCTGCATCGGCGATCTGCTGAAGCATGGCATCATCCATTTTGGAAACAACAGTATTTCCATCCTCATCCATAATGAAATTTCCTCCAATATCTGGTATCGGTGAACCTGATGAGGATCCAACTCCCACCGTGTGTACCACAAATCCCTTTTTGGATGCGTTACCAGCAGCTTCGATGGCATCGTCTTCATGGTTTTCACCATCAGACATGATGATGATGGCCGTGGATTTTTTGGATGAATCCCCAACAGTTTCCATCGATTTTTCTATCGCTGCACCGATGGCGGTTCCCTGTGTCGGAACCATGTTTGTATTGATATTAGACAAAAAAAGCTTGGCCGCACCATAGTCGGTGGTGATAGGTAACTGTATGAATGCATTGCCTGCGAAAACGATTATACCTATGCGGTCTCCTTGCAGTTTATCAATCATACGTTCGATTGATTGAACGCTACGTTCCAACCTGCTAGGTTTGATATCCGTTGCATTCATGGAGTTGGATACATCCAATGCTACAACCAAATCAACGCCTTTTCGCTTCACCTCTTCCAAACCTGAACCTATTTGAGGTCTGATCAATGCGGTAATCAGAAGGGTCAAAGCAACCATTCTTAGGATGAATTTAACGATGGGTTTTGCCTCAGACGCGTTTTCAGTCAGCAATTGAAAGGTCCTGTTATCGGCAAATTGACTTTTACTCCTTTTGGTTCTGAGTTTATAAAAGAAAAATAACCCGATCATTACCGGTATAACGGCATACAATATTAAATAATCCGGGTTGGCTATTCTGAACATATCAGTTGGGTAGCTTTTTGAAAATTGTTAAAGCAAGAACCGTTTCTACAACAATAAGTATGAATGCCCATAATACAAAAGGAAGGAATTCCTCTGTATATCTCTGGAATTCGGTTACTTCAATTTTGGTTTTTTCCATTTGATCTATTTCCCGGTAAATGGACTCCAATTTGCTGTTGTCAGTCGCACGAAAATATTTACCATCTGTCAACTGCGAGATTTTCCTGAGTACTGGCTCATCAATGCGAACATCAACACTTTGGTATTGGATTCCAAATGGAGTTTTAAAAGGGAAAGGAGCTTTACCGTTTCTTCCCACTCCAATGGTGTAAACCCTTATTCCGAACGCCTTGGCGATTTCACCAGCTGTTTCTGAGGCGATTGATCCAGAATTGTTTTCCCCATCAGTCAACAGTATGATCACCTTGCTTTTTGACGGACTGTCTTTGATACGGGATACGGCGGTGGCAAGCCCTTCCCCAATTGCGGTTCCATCTGAGAGTACCCCGCTTTTCAATCCATCCATCATGTTCAACATGACTGTTTGGTCACTCGTTAGCGGGCATTGTGTAAAACTCTCCCCACTGAAAATCACCAATCCTACCAAATCGTTTTTGCGTTCTGAAATGAAATCTGAGGCCACCTTTTTTGCAGCTTCCAAGCGGTTTGGCCTAAGATCCTCTGCCAACATGCTTCCTGATACATCCAAGGCCATCACAATGGAAATACCCTCTGTGGTCACATTGCTTCCCGATGATG
Organism: Bacteroidota bacterium; assembly: GCA_041159805.1. GTDB lineage: Bacteria > Bacteroidota > Bacteroidia > AKYH767-A > OLB10 > JALRAP01. The sequence goes on along the minus strand of JBEAXM010000165.1, from coordinate 1,543 downwards.
TGGACCTTGGCCTTGCAAGTCCAACGATGATCAGGCACAAGGCAGCATATCGGAACGCTTTTGGTAACCAAAACAATCGGCTCCTCCACGAATGACCCATAGGCTTGAAAGCGCCTATTTCCGGCATGGGTATAAGAACCCGTTTTTTCTTCAAATAAAAAAACTCATAAGCAGCCAATGCAGGAATCAGCAGCAGCGCGAATAGCCATTCCGGATATGCAAACTCACTGATCATGGTCGGGATTTTTTGTTGAATCGGCAATAGGGTTGGCTCTGTTTTCGCCAATAAAGGATTTTGCCAACTGCATACAGCGAATGTTCTCGTCGGAGATGGGTACTGACTTTGCAAATTTCACCAGGTCTGCTGTTTTCAGAATATAATGTAGACCATCGGTTTCATGAGTCTTTTTTATAAAGGATAAGGATAGAATCTCATCCGTTGTCATTTCCATCGCAGTAACATCCCATCTCTCTGTAATGAATGTTCTTAAGATATCCGTCAATTCGGTATGGTACTGTCGGAACTTGCCTTGCTGCCACAGCGATTTTTGTTCTAACATCATCAGTGATTGCATTGCCTTTTCATCTGCGGGCACTTTCTGAACCACTGTGTGGACAGGTGTCGCTGGAATCTTATTTAGCTTTTTCCATACAAACCAAATAACGGCCAAAAGCACAATCAATCCAAGAGCCCAGGGTACAATATCCAACCAATCGAATGGAACCTCTTCAATGTCTTTGATATCCCTTATGGATTTGGTCGTGTCAACATCAACCGACATCACATGAATCAACAAAGGTTTTGTTGATATGGCGGTAGAGTCGTTTTTGCCGGTATTGAACATCAGGAATTGGAATGGCAGTATTACATGGAATCCTGAATCAAAACTGGTAAGGGTGAAGCTTTGTCTTAAGGTGATTTCATTTGAACCCTCTGAAAGAGTGTCGATATCACCCCTTGAAACGATTTCCATTTTTGAAAACGTGTCAGGTAGTGCCGGAAAGCTGATCAGTTTTTTTGATCCGGAGTAGGTCAGTTGCAATCCTGTCTGTTGACCTATTTGAATGGAATTGGTGTCAAGTTTGGCATAAACAGTATCATTCGCACCAAGGGAATGGTAAACGGTCGCCATCACAAAAGAAAGTATCCAAAAGACAATTCTCATGATTTCCGATCCCTTCTTTTGAATAGGTTGAGTAATGGTCCTGTGTAACTTTCTCCTGTATTGATGCACACGTGATCCACACCGTTTTTATTAAACAATTCAGTGATTGCGGTCTCTTTCGTTTTATTCCATGCGGCGTACCTGTTTCTGACAGACTTGTCAGAGGTGTCTAGTAACATGTTTGATCCCGTTTCGGGATCTGTCAGTTCGATAAGGCCAACATCTGGGAGCATGTGTTCACGTTGATCGCCAACACGTATTGCGACCAGATCGTGTTTCTTGGCAGCGACTTTCAACGGTTCTGTAAAATCAGGAGCCATGAAGTCTGAGATCAGGAAGGCGATACTCCTGCGTTACTTCAGCAATATGATCAAACG
>JBEAXM010000102.1:0-4040 GCA_041159805.1 Bacteroidota bacterium | reverse complement strand
GTTGGTTGATGCTGATCCAACACGTATTGAAGCTGCTTTCTATCATTTCAGAAAAACAAAGGGGGAATTGCGTTTCCCTGCTGTTTTTGGTGATGGGAAAGCCGCTGAATTCACTATCGGTAAAATCATTGAATGCTTATCAAGATGATGGATAGTGCCTCTGATTCGTTTATGGATAATCTAATTCCCCAATAACTATGTTTTTTCACTTCTTTATCAGCTAAGATATAATGTGTGGAATTGCAGGCATATTGGGTTCGACAAGGTCTACCGATTTAACCAATGATTTGGTTAAGCAAATGCTCGGTGTACAATCTCACCGCGGACCAGATGCCACTGGCTTATGGTCTGCTGGCGGGGTGTCTCTCGGACATAACCGTTTGTCCATAATTGATCTTTCTGATTCAGCCAATCAGCCAATGGTGGTTGGTGATTTGGTCATGGTTTACAATGGTGAGGTTTATAACTATTTGGAGATTCGCAAGGAGTTGGAAGGCCTAGAACATCGGTTTTCTACACAGTCGGATTCGGAGGTCATCATACATGCATATCAGGAATGGGGTGCTGCATGCGTTGATCGATTTGTGGGGATGTGGGCATTTGCCATTTGGGATATTAAGCGTAATCGATTATTCGCAAGCAGGGACCGATTCGGAATAAAACCATTTCATTATATATTTAGGAGCGGAGAGCTACATTTTGCCAGTGAAATCAAAACACTGCGTCTGTCTCCTCTTTATAGCGATTCCTTGAATCTGAACCAGGTGGCGCGCGGATTGCAAATGGGTTGGATATGTTATCATGATGAGACTTATTTCGAATGTGTCAAGTCTATCCCTGCTGGACATAACCTGGTATTTGAAAACGGACGTATTGACATAACCAGATATTGGGAAGTTTCAGGGTTTGAAAAACACGATTTGAGCTATGGAGAAAAGGTTTCAATGTTCAAGGACTTGTTTTTTCAAAGCATCAAGCAGCATCTTAGAAGCGATGTTCCCGTTGCAAGTTGTTTGAGTGGTGGCATTGACAGCTCATCCATTGTGTCGTCCATCGCAACACTGAATCCTGACGCCCCTTACAACACTTTCAGTATATATTACGAGGGCAAGGGTGATGTTGATGAACGTCCTTTTGTAAATGAGGTTTTAGGTAAGTTCCCGAAAATCAATCCGTTTTATTTTCAGCCAAGTGAGAGTGATGTTGCTGAGGTGTTTGATCATGCTTTGTATCAGTGTGATCTGCCGGCGACTGGCAGCTCGTTTATTTCACAATATTTTCTAATGCGATTGATATCCCAGAATGGTATCAAAGTGGTTTTGGATGGACAGGGTGCGGATGAGTATTTGGGTGGGTATATGCACACCTATTACCGACTAATTGGCTCCATGCTGAAGTCCATGAATATTTCAGGTGCGCTGCGAACCACAAAGTCTGTTAACCGTCAGATTGGATCAGGTTTTGGAAAATCCATAACGCATTTCGGCAAAAGTATGCTCGCAGGACTGATGTCGGAACAGGCCCTATATAGAACCGAGTTTTCAAACTACTATCCATTCCTCATCAATGAAAGATTCTCCAAAGAACCGTTTGAGTTGAGTGAGAAGGGGGCGTCTAAAGTCGATTGTTTTTTAAACAACCTGCTTTTCACAACCAGCTTGCCATCCTTGCTTCATTATGAGGATCGTAATTCAATGGCGTTTTCAATTGAGTCTAGAGTCCCATTTCTGGATCATCGTTTGGTTGAATTCGCCTTCAAACTTCATGACTCCGAGCGAATCGACGGATTGTCCACTAAACGAATTCTTAGGGATGCCATGAGGGGAGTGATTCCTGATGCCATTTATGATCGACGTGATAAAAAAGGTTTTGTAACACCTGGTGAAAGCAAATGGCTTCGTGGCCCACTTAGGTTTCTCACTGATGGGTTGGAGAATCGTTTACCTGATTTCATTGACAAGCAAAAGGCGTTTTCACTGATTGATTCCTATAGGAAAGGTAGAAATGATCAGGCCACCCTTGTTTGGCGGTTAGCGGTGTTTTGTTACTGGATGAGAAAGTAAATATTTTTGATTTCTGATGAAATCCCCACACTGGATATATTTTATTTATTTCATTTCGATTTTCTTTTCTTGTAACCAGCCTTCTGATCAGCAAGCTAATAATAGTGAATTTGATTCTGTTGTTTTTGTCAAAGATTCTATTGACAAGCATGTTAATGTTTACGATTCGGTTGAGGTGTCGGTACCTGATGGCCTAATCCAATTCAAATCGGTCGATAGTACTGTTCAAAATGCTCATGGATTGGTTATTTATCTAACATTTGATGACGGTCCATACCATACCACACCCGCAATTGCAACCGTTTTGAAACAAAACAATGTAAAAGGTAGTTTTTTCATTGTTGGCTCACAGCGAGACCGTATTCCCTTATATGATTTAATTTATAATGAAATCGTTACCGACAGTCTGTTCAGGTTTTATAACCATACCTACAGCCACGCCATAACAAATGGTCGGCTTCCAAGATATTATTCAAAACCTGAACATGTTCTTGCTGATATTGAAAGGAACCGTCGATACATCCCAGTTGGTTCAACGCATATCCGTTTGCCAGGAAAAAACACATGGTTGACTCCACATCGCGTTCAGATGGACGGGTTGACTAAACCAGTTGTTGATGGCCTGATAAAACTAGGGTGGAACGATCGAATAATTGGCTGGGATGTTTCATGGAAGCAAACAAAAGGAAAAGAAATGGTTGATAGTTTGATATATAAAATCATCAAGGTGTCTAAGCGGCGGCGCCCATTTCAGAACCATATTGTTGTATTGCTACATGATTATCAATTCAGAAATCGAGAGGCTTTGGCTGACCTGTCATATTTTATTGCCCAGCTTCGTAAAAGGCATGATTGTCTTTTTGCATGGGCGGAAGAGTTTCCAAATTGAATTTCAAATGGTTTTCTTGGACTCTCAGGATCATTTTTCCTGAATCAAGGAATCAGCTGCATCCAACAACTTCGAAGCTCTGTTTTCCAAGCTATAAAAATCGATTATCCTCTTTCTGCAAGCCTGACCTTTTTCATTTGAATACCTGTTCTCTGTCCTTTTTAAAACAGCTATGAATTCATCCGTATCTCTTTTGGTGAGGATTTCTCCGTTTTCTCCGATGATTTCAGGAATGGAATTCACACTTGATCCAATCGGGATGCATTCGCAAAGCATAGCTTCGCAAATTCCATTTGGAAATCCTTCTGACATGGAGAGCTGTAGGTAGAATTCAGATCTTGACAAATGCTCAATTAGGTCAATTTGATTAAGTGGAGGAAGCAATAAAACATTAGAAGGGATATTTTTCTTATCTTGAATAAGCTCTCCTCCGATAATTGTGAACGATGAGTTAGGGAAATGTATTGCGGCTGATATAATCAAATCTATTCCCTTCAGCTTGATGTTTGTATTGTTATTAAGACCGATTGCAGCTGTTATATATGAGTTTTTTATTTTTTCTACAGAGTTCTTTTTAAATAGGTGGTTGTCAAAGCCGTTGGGAATCACCTTGTAGGGCGTTTTCAGATTCCTTATATGGTGTTTTAATCCTTGTTTCAGATTGGGTTCGTTAAAATGGTCTTCGAATTCGATCAGACTTTCATGTTTTGGTAGTATAAGGTTGCAATGGCGAAACGAGAATCTTGTGAACCAAGAAATCAAGGATTTCCCCATGTACCCATATCCAATCTGAGGGTAGTATACGCAATCAACTCCACCTGCAATGATTGCGCATTTGTATCCAAGGGTTTTGGAAAGCAAAACAGGTAGAAAGGAATGGTATCCCCCGAATTGAATCAGTATGAGGTTGCATGAATTGAAATTCCTAAGTAGAAAGAAAAGCTGACTCAGGAAAATGAACGGTGTATACAGCTTTTTTTTGGGATCAAATTGGAACTCATCCACTATATAGTTGTTGTTCAGGATATCGATATCCCTTTTTACAAAGGTTGACCTTGATGTGTATATGAAAAGAAGGTGTCGCTTTT
>JBEAXM010000081.1:0-4366 GCA_041159805.1 Bacteroidota bacterium | reverse complement strand
GATTATGCCAACACACGTGAACAGTTCAAAGTGCCGATTGCCAAGTTCGGTGCCATACGTCATAAACTTGCTGAACAGGCCATACGGACTTTTGTGATGGAATCCGCCCTCTACCGTGTTAGTTTCCAAATCGACGAAATGGAAAAAAGACTTTTGGCCGATGGCAAGGAATTCAACAAAGCGCTGCTGGGTGCGGCCGAAGAGTATGCGGTTGAATGCGCCATCATGAAAGTCTTCGGGTCGGAGGTTTTGGATTTTGTGGTTGATGAAGGCGTACAGATTTTTGGCGGCTATGGTTACTCATCCGATTTTCCAATGGATAGGGCTTACCGCGATGCGCGAATCAACAGGATTTTTGAAGGCACCAACGAGATAAACCGGTTACTCATGTTGGACATGCTGCTTAAGCGTGCCATGAAAGGAGAAATCGACCTGATGACACCTGCGCAAAACGTACAAAAGGATCTGATGTCAATACCTGACTTCGGACCCGCTGATGATGCGCCCTTCTCACAAGAGCGTAAACTTGTGTCGAACATGAAAAAGGCGGCGCTGATGGTTGCCGGTAGCGCAGTGCAAAAGTTCATGATGAAGCTGACCACCGAGCAGGAAATCATCATGAACATATCCGATATGCTCATCGAAATATTCGCAAGTGAATCCGTTTTGCTGCGCGTTGAAAAACTGGCCGGCATGCGAGGACCGGATGGTTGTGCCCTGCATATGGACATCATGAGGACATTCATCAACGATAGTGCCGATCGCGTGTTTGTTGCTGGCAAAAACGCTATCAATTCCATGTCGGAAGGCGATGAGGCCCGCCTGTTGATGATGGGACTGAAACGATTCACCAAGTCAACCCCTTTCAATGCCAAGGACGCTCGAAGGAGAATTGCGAAGGAACTGCTTACGCATGGCAAATACTGCTTTTAAAAGGTCTCCTTCAATCCCGACCCAATGAGATTGTCTCGATGGCGGATTCTGGGCATAGCCATTGTTGCCTCCTTGTCAATAGCAACTGCGTGGCATTTTGATCTTGTCCGTTACGGATTCCAACAGCTAAACGGTCAAATGGCTTTGATAAACGGAGCCGTTCCAATCGATGAGTTGTTGGAATCGGAGCGTATTGATTCAACGACCCGTTCAAAGTTGATTTTCATCCAAGAGGTTCGTCGATTCGCAATTGACTCCTTGGGCTTCAAAGACACAGAAAATTACACTAGTTATTTCGACCAAAAGGGGAAACCGCTGCTTTGGGTGGTTACCGGATCCCTTCATTTTGAGTTAAAGGAAAAAACCTGGTGGTTTCCTGTAATCAATACCGTTTCATACAAAGGTTTTTTTGAAGAAAGCCTGGCAGAGCAGGAGGCAAAATCCATAGAGGCCGATGGATACGAGTCAGACATTTATAATCCGGGAGGGTGGTCGACCCTCGGCTTTTTCAATGACCCTGTTTTATCCAACATGACAAAAAGAGGCCCCGGAAAACTAGCCGAGTTGATCATCCACGAAATGGCTCATTCAACCTGTTTTGTGGAAGGGGATGTGGATCTTAACGAAAACCTGGCAACCTTGGCTGGCGAGATCGGCGCAAACAGGTTTCTGATCCACAAATATGGTGATGGATCAAAGGAGGCCTTGGCTTACCAGCACCGACTGGCCGACGATGAAACATACTACTCCCACATGCTGAATGGTCACAGAAGACTTGACAGTCTGTACAAGTCTTTCAATGAAAAAATTGATTTGAAAACAAGAGCCGAAAAAAAATTCGGGTTAATCGCAGACATCCTGCTTGAAATCAATTTTCTTGAATTGAAAAACAAGGCGCACTACCGATTTGATTTTTCCAAGGACAAGCTACCTGGGAACCCGGAATTCATTTCTTACTCACGATACAGGAAAAACCTTGTGGAATTGAAATCCCTTCTGCAGGACAAATTCAAAGGTGACATCGGAAACATGTTGTTTACGATTGAAAAAGAGGGTGCATCTGTTTTGCGCTGACCCATTTCCTGATCAACCAAATCTCCCAATCAACCATAGGTAGGTGCATACGAAAGGTATGGCTACCAATACGGCATCAAATCGATCGAGTATGCCACCGTGTCCGGGAAAAATAGTCCCAGAATCCTTGATGTGTATGCTTCGCTTCAGCATCGACTCCGTCAAATCACCAAGAGTGCCAAAAACAGTGACAATAACGGAGATTATCATCCATTGGTGTAGCTCTAATTCACCGAAGAACGAATGGTTGAACCATGAAGCGACAAAGGATAATGCCAATCCTCCAAAAAACCCTTCCCATGATTTCTTTGGGGATATGCGCTCGAACAACTTGGTTCTGCCAAACCGCGTACCAATGAAGTATGCACCTGTGTCGCTTGCCCATACATGCAGAATACAACCCATAACCAGTGCTCCATGATAAGTTTCGGTAGCACCTGGCACAGGATGTAAAGCCATTACCGCCATCATTGACATGGGTATTGCGATATAAACACAACCAAGCAAAGTGACTGCAATGTCGAGAAAGGGATGGGTTTTTTTCCTGTAAAGCTCCATGATGAAAACTGCAAACACCATCGGCAAGACCATGGTCAATGATTCAGCAGGCAGGGTGCCCATGGCAACCAATACAACCATGACAAACAAACAAACCGACAAAACCAGTCCTGATATTGTTTGTGGCTCCACATTTTCTGAGCGTATCAATTTGAAAAACTCCAACAGACCCGCCATCAGGATCACTGCACAAAAAACTAAAAAAGTCCACGGCCCTACTAAAATCATGCTGATTACTGCTGCTGCGAAGAGCACTGCCGTAATGGATCGTTGAGCGAGGTTCGTCACGTTTTACTTTTTATTGATCAGTTCGGTTGCCTGTTGAAGGTCGCTTTTGAATACATATACCTCCAACTGACCTATGAGCGGATAGTTGCTGTCCTGTTTGTTGATAATATGATTCGCTATTCCGTTATTGAATAGCATTTGGGAGATTAACTCTGCTGACCAGGCATCAGAAGATTGGTAAACGCAAACCCACTGATCGGGCCTGTTGACCTCACCACCCATCCTTATCAATCAGGAAAAGATAGGTTTCCAATGGACCCTGTGCACCAATAACCGTTTCGTTTCCTATGTCGGCCGTCCGCCCTGGACCAGTAATGAATGACAGTGTGGATGGTGTGAAGTATTCCTTTCTTGACCTGAGGTGGTCCAGGACATCCTTCAAATCGCCGACCACCTGGTTCGAGAAAGCAACCACCACGTGTGCGGATGCAAAGAACGGCAGACTTCTTCCGGATGTGGAATCAGATGAAACAACAATGGATCCTGTTCGTGCTATCAGGTATTCGCAGGAGGAAACCGCCACATCGCATGCGGGAACCTTGGATAAGTCGGAGGTGATGTTGAACTCACATTGAGTTAGAAACTTAAATGGGGCTGATTCGGCGCAAACCATTTTGTGCCATTGCCTTTTTTGGCACAGCTCCATTAATACCTCCGCAAACTCAATCTCATCGGTACAAAAATAAAAGTGACCTCCTGATTCCCTGAAAGCCTGTGCAAAAGCATATTCAGGCACCTCGTCGACTGGATTAAACAAGGATTGGTGATAGTCGGCACCAGGAGCGGGCTCCGGTGTTTTAGCTATCAAAGAAGACCTTAACTTCTTGAGAACCTTTTCCCTGGTGGCGCTTTCTTGCATATCCTATGGACCCAATTAGATCCTGCTAGGGTGCAAATTAACCCCATAATGGATGACCAAAAACCAACTAACAAGCTGACTTTTCAGCAAGCAATTGTCAGTTTCCTGAATCCTGTTGATCGGGCTCTTCGGATGCTGCGGGGGACTCCAAAGTGCTGGTAGGAGGCATTTCTTCAACTTGATCAAAGGGTCTTTTACCAAAAATGATCTCCAAGTCCTCCTTGAAAATAACCTCCTTATCGAGCAAATGCATCGCGAGTTTTTCCAACTGGTCCCGGTGGGCAGATAAAATATCCTTCGTTCTGGTATAGCAAGCATCAATCAGCTTACTCACCTCCTCATCAATCATCTGAGCCGTTTTTTCACTGTATGGCTTTGTAAAGGTATAGTCTTGTTGACCCGAGGAATCATAGAATGAAATATTACCCACACGATCGTTCAAGCCGAAGATGGTAACCATGGCATAGGCCTGCTTGGTGATTTTTTCCAAATCGCTGAGTGCGCCTGTTGAAACCTGTCCGAAGACCACATCTTCAGCAGCTCTGCCACCCAAGGCGGCACAGATCTCGTCGATGATCTGCTCCTTGGTGTTTATCTGCCTTTCCTCAGGAAGGTACCAAGCTGCACCTAAGGAATTGCCTCGAGGAACTATTG
>JBEAXM010000291.1:0-5078 GCA_041159805.1 Bacteroidota bacterium | reverse complement strand
ATATTTACTTTATCGAAGACGAGGTTGACAAGATTCCCGATTTCCATAAAATCGCCACCAAGAAATTTCCATCAGTAGTTCTGGGTCCGGGCGAGTTTTGGACCTTGTTTGGTCCCTCCGGATCAACACCCGGTATCCATTACCTTTGGAATGGCAACATCATACAATCTTTCGAAGGCACAGGTGAAAATGCGTTCAGTGCTGCCAAGTTGAAGACTATGGTAGAAAGCAACAAGCTCAAGTAATAGGGATTTGAATCACATCCGGCACATACTCAAAAAGACACTTTCCGGTCTTTTGGTTTTGTTCGGTGTGGTTTCGTTGGTTTTTTTCATTTTCAACCTTCTTCCAGGTGACCCTGCTCGTATGATGTTGGGCCAACGCGCCGATGTGCAAAGCGTTGAGTCGATACAAAAGGAATTGGGACTGGATCAGCCGCCAGTTTTGCGGTTCTTACTATACCTGAACGATCTTTCTCCCGTTTCCGTCAATAATAACTCGGTCGTTGAATCAAGGATATTCGCTGACCCTAGCAAATATGGAACCATGATTTGTTTGGCCTCGGTGGGTAATCATGGTCTGTACATCAAGGAGCCATATATGCGTCGTTCTTACCAATCGAACCGTTTGGTGAGCGATGTGTTGTTGGATTCATTGAAGGGAACCATTGTACTTGCCTTTGCGGCTTTGCTGATTGCTTGTTTGATCGGTATCCCTTTGGGAGTGGTATCCTCAATCAACAAGGGTGGAGTAGTGGATCATAGTATCGGGGTATTGGCTGCAAGTGGCATGGCCCTTCCTTCTTTTTTTGCTGCAGTAATAGTGGCTTGGCTTTTTGGTTTTGTACTTGCTGAATACACTGGTTTGGAAATGACAGGCAGCTTATACAGGGTGGATCCGTTTCTTGGTCCTGTTATTGAATGGAAAAACCTGATTCTTCCTGCTATCACTTTGGGCATTCGCCCTTTATCGGTAATAGTGCAACTTACCCGTGGATCCATGCTGGATGTGTTGTCTATGGACTATGTACGTACAGCAAAAGCCAAAGGGTTGTCAAAATACAAGGTCATAATCAAGCACGCCTTACGCAACGCCTTGAATCCGGTCCTGACCGCCGTATCAGGTTGGTTCGGCTCGTTGCTTGCCGGAGCCGTATTCATCGAATATGTATTCAATTGGAAGGGTATCGGAAAGGTAACGGTTGATAGTTTGGAGACATACGACCTTCCTGTGGTGATGGGGGCCGTGCTGATGGTATCCCTGTTCTTTATATTGATTAATATTGCGGTCGACTACCTATATGGGGTATTGGACCCCCGTGCACGATAGTCATTCACCAATCCAATCTTTTAACATGCGTACCAAAATCATAGCGGGTAACTGGAAGATGAATGGCGATAGGGAGGATGCTCTTTCCCTCGCTACCGAAATCATGGGTATTGTGGCGGACGAGTACATGGGCGAATCCGAAATCATTCTTTTTCCTCCGTTTGTACATATCTTAGGTGTGGCCCGTTTGGTTGAAAACACAAGGATAAAAGTTGGTGCACAAGACTGCTCGGCTCACAAACAGGGTGCCTACACAGGAGAGGTTGCGGCCTCCATGCTTAAATCTGTCGGAGCAAATTATGTGATAATAGGCCACAGCGAGCGCAGGAGCTATTTCAATGAATCCTCAGCAGACTTGTCAGCGAAGATTCATCAAGCCCTGGATGCCGGATTGAAAGTCATTTATTGCGTAGGAGAGACGCTCACCCAACGGCAGTCAGGCGACCATTTCGAAATCATTCAATCGCAACTTTCTGAATGTCTGTACCACTTTTCGGCTGATTTGATGGGTCATGTTGTTATTGCTTATGAGCCGGTTTGGGCCATTGGCACCGGGGCAACTGCAACCACAGATCAGGCACAAGAGATGCATTCATTCATTAGGAAATCCATATCGAATCAGTTCGGGACTGATGTGGCGGAAACAATAAGGATTCTTTACGGTGGTAGCTGCAATGAGAACAATGCACAATCCCTTTTTTCAATGGCGGATATTGACGGCGGCTTGATTGGTGGAGCTTCGTTGAAATCAAGAAGCTTTGTAAATATTTTGAAGTGCTCCTGAAATCAGTTCCAAGACTTAAAACTGAAAAGTCAAAAGGAACATGAAGTAGAGGACGATCCATAGTCCATCAACAAAATGCCAATAAATGGTAATCATGTCCAGCTGTAGCAGATTTTTTTTGTCTGACAAATAGAGCAGCGATCCAGCCAAATCGTGGTTCAGTCCCGACAGCGAGTAAATAATGGTAATAAGGTATGCCATTCCTCCTAAAACGTGCAAAAAGTGCAGTCCGCTGATTACATATAAGTAGGCAACACCAGGAGCTGATTGCAAGAACATGCCCCGCTCGTACATTTGATACCACCCGAATATCTGGCAAATCACGAAAACCACACCTAATGTAAATGTCAGCTTCAAACCGGACTTCAATGACCGTATGCTGTCGGCTTTGAACTTCCTTTTGGATGAGGATAGTGCAAAGCTGCTCAGGAGCAAGAATACCGTGCTGAAAGCAAAAGCTGACGGCATTCGGAACATCCCCAAGGAATCGTTTTTGATTATGGTTGCGATGTATAGTACTGAAACTGCGATGAAAAGGATAGTGGATCCTGCCATCGTGAGCAGGAGCAAGGTTTTGAGAGGATTCAGCTTCTCAATCCGCTCCAAGGTTCCCTCCTTGACATCTATCCCGGTTTGATTTTCCATTTTGGTAAAACTCAGACTTAACTAATACAAAATGGCAGTGGATATTGTTTCACCGAAGGGGCAGTAGGGCTTTCAAAAAATCAAACCGTCCTTCACCTTTTTTGTCGGGAAACACCCCAAGCTGGGTTTTGCGGATATCTTCTACTGTGTAAAAGGCGTTGGGTATGTGCTTTTGGATCAGGGCCTCCAATATCGGCATGTCTTTGCGGTTCAACGTTATGAAAATTACCGTAACGGGTCCCTGTGAACCACGGGCGTCCATCAGGGTAACACCCATTCCGCTCTTGTAAAGTTCATCCACCAAACCAACAGTCTCTGTTTTTGCGAAGATCCTGACCATCTGTTTGCCCAATGCCAATCGTTCCTCGATTTTTAATCCGAGGAATATCCCATTGGCATATCCGGCAGCAAATCCCAGATAACATGCCACATTGGTTAGGTTTTGTAAAACGGTGCTGATGGCCACCAGCCAAAGGAGAACTTCAAAAAAGCCAAGAATGGGCACCACATTACGGATGTTTCGTGCAATGAAAACATTTCGTAATGTAGCTAATGTTACATCGCTTGACCTAGACAGGAATATCAGGAAAGGCAACACGACCCACTCAAACCAGAAAGGATCAATATTGGAAAAGCTCAACATCCGTATTGCTTAATTAATTGTTCGACCAATTTGGGCATTGCCTCGCCGGCACGACCTTGAATCACCTCCAGGTTGTTAACACCTGAAATTTGAGTCGCCTTGGGATCAACATAGTATTTGATGCACTTGGATTGAGCTATTCGTACCAGGCCCGCAGCGGGATACACCTCAAGGGAAGTACCTACAATTATGAGTATGTCTGCCTGCATAACCTCTTCAGAGGCAGGTGCCATCATGGGTACCTGTTCACCAAACCAAACGATGTGTGGTCGCAGACGTGATCCTAATTCGCACTTGGAATCCGCTGTCAATTCCCATCCATCCACCTCATAAACCAAACTGTTGTCGACACTGCTTCTTGATTTGCGAAGTTCACCGTGAAGGTGCAACACATCGGTTGATCCGGCGCGTTCATGTAAGTCATCCACGTTCTGGGTTACAACAGTTACTTGGAACTGGGATTCCAGTTTTGCGATGGCGAGATGGCCTTCATTGGGGTGGGCCTCCATCATTTGCTTCCTTCGCTGGTTATAGAACATGGTAACCAGTTCGGGGTTGTTAAACCATGCCTCGGGGGTGGCTACATCCTCGATTCGATGCTCTTCCCACAGTCCGCCGGAGTCTCGGAATGTTTTGATGCCACTCTCCGCACTGATTCCTGCGCCGGAAAACACCACTATTTTTTTTCGATTGGTGTCCTTCATTCGAATCTTGAATCGATCAGTTTTGTTCCTCGTAAAAAATCTGCGGTTGGCATTCTCTTTTTTCCTTCCAATTGCAATTCCAAAACCTCCACATAGCCATCCGCACAAGCGACCATTAAACGGTTTTCCTCCAAATGGATGTTGCCACAGTTCATCAACGGTTGTCCAACGAAGGGTTTGGACTTGAAGATCTTCATGGTGGCAGTCGATCCGTCATTTTTTTTAAGATAAGTGAATGCTCCAGGAAACGGGCTTAGTCCTCTTATCTGATTATGGATTTCATGGCATGGTTTATTCCAATCTATTCTGCAATCGGCCGAAAAAATCTTCGGTGCGTGATGAAGAACAGATCTGTTTTGGATGAGAGATGCCTGTTCAATGGCTGTGGCATTTCCGCTTTGAATTTGTCGTAGGGTTTGCACAACCAGCTCCGCACCAGCCATCATCATCCGGTCATGTAGCTCCCCTGCGGTTTCGTCCGGACCAATATCCAGTTGTTTTTGAAAAAGTATATCACCGGTGTCGATTTCATGTTTCAGCTTGAAGGTGGTTACACCAGAAACGGTTTCGCCATTCATGATGGCCCGGTTGATGGGTGCTGCACCACGGTAATCGGGTAGGAGAGACGAATGCAGGTTATAGCTTCCTTCAGGAGGCATGTTCCATACGGCTTCGGGAAGCATGCGAAATGCGACCACAACGAATAGGTCCGCCTCAAGTGATTGCAGCTGTTCAATGAATCCGTGCTCCGAGAGTTTGGTGGGTTGCAGTACGGTCAATCCGTGTCTGATTGCACATTCCTTTACAGGTGATGGTCGTAACTGCAATCCTCTTCCTGCGGGCTTGTCGGGTGCAGTTACAACTGCCACAACCTGTTGTCCATCCGCAATGATGGCTTCCAGGGTTGGTACGGCAAAGGCCGGTGTTCCGAAAAAAACCAGTTTCATTGTTTTATTGCTTTCACGGATATGAT
>JBEAXM010000221.1:0-14145 GCA_041159805.1 Bacteroidota bacterium | reverse complement strand
TGCACCGGCACTACCGACTTCACCCGTGACGGAATCAACGGCCACAATGGAGAAAGTGTCCTGGGCAGAGGCGCGTACTATTGAAAAACCAATCAATAAGGAGAGAACGAGTTTTTTCATGGCGGTTGGGTTGAAAGGCAAATATAGGAATCGGATACAATAGAAACCCAGAACGCCCGGAACTTGAATGGAGCGTATTCCACTGATTTTTGCGAATTTAATTTGTCAAAACTTTAAACCTTGGATTAACCGTAAAAACATTTAATTAATATGTCTAGATTTGAAATCGGATTTAAGGATATTAATTATAACCAACCCATCTCACAACACATGCAAACCAACATCGCCATCATCGCACTCGCCGCATTAGTTCCCCTAATCATGGGATTCATTTGGTATCATCCAAAGGTTATGGGCAATGCATGGATGAAAGTGGCACAAGTATCCGAAGAATCGATGAAGAGTTCCAACATGGTAATGATATTCGGATTGACATATATTTTCAGTTTCCTTTTGTCGATTTCGCTTCAATACCTAACCATACACCAGCTCAGCTTATGGGCTATAGTAGCAGGACAGCCCGATTACATGAACCCCAATTCAGAAGCCGGACAAATGGTGACCGCATTTTTGAGTAAATACGGTAATGAATTCAGAACCTTCAAGCATGGTGCTTTACATGGCGTTATTTCAGCCATCACCATCGCATTGCCAATCTTAGGAATTAACGCCTTATTTGAAAGAAAACCTCGCAAATACATTTTCATTCACCTGGGCTATTGGGTAATCACCCTGGGTGTCATGGGTGGTATCATTTGCGCATTTGCGTAAACAAAAAGTGGATGTTATTGCATCAGTTTGCAATTCGAAAATACGTCTGATTTATTTTTTGTAGCAGAGTTATGTAATCCTAAAACAAGGATTCAAGTATTCGTGTGAAATCCTATCCGTGTTAATCCGCCAAATCCGTAGCGTCCGTTTTCAAACTCCACTTAATTAGAGTTTGTTATGAACGGGAGTGCACGCAGCAAATCACCTGATTTTTCCGCCCAACTCCTTACCCACCACAAACCGCACTACTTTCTTGGCGGGTATCTTCATCTCCCTGTTGGTATTGATGTTACGAGCGGTACGCGCGGCCCTTTTCACTACTTGAAAAGTCCCGAAATCCTTCAACATGATTTTCTCCCCTTTCTTCAAGGTGCGCGTAGCCACAGTCAAAAATGCATCCATTGCCTTCAGGGCATCCGATTTGGATAAGCCGCTTTCCTTGGATATCGCATCAATCAGTTTGAGCTTGTTCATTTTCATTAAGTGTAAGCAGGTAAAACGAATAGAACACGGATCAGGCGGATGAAGCTGATTTACACGGATTGAATTTTTTTCGCTATTAAAATCCGAGATAATCCATCAAATCTAAACAATCAGCGTTCCCCTGTTTTCTGCAATTCAATTCTTAACAAAAGTCAAGTAATCCGTGCCGCCGTTTCCGCCACTTACATCTATCAACTCGACTTTCGTTTCCGACTGGGAAATGAAATCCCAATCGTCGTTCAAGTCCTGGAAGTTGTTAGTGACATTGAAATTCAAATTGAAATCGAGGTCACTCAGATTATCATCATCACTGTTACTGTCGGTAATGCTCCAAGAGCCCGTGTAACTCGTGACCAAATTGGTTGCCGTAACCGACCCCGATGTGCCGAAATCGAAGTTATAGCCAGCGAAGTTGGAGGTTTCATCGTCACCCGAATCAATGAATTTGGTGATACGCCACTTGCCGGACTCCAAATTGGTTCGGATCTGACCCTCCAAGGTGGATGTATCATCCTTTTTGCAGGAGGTGACTACAAGAATAACCAACAACAAACAAATCATGCTTGATCGAAAAGATTTCTTTTTCATTGTATCTCAGTTTTTGAATTAACGTCTCTTTTTTGTTTTGCCGGGGGCTTCCGGCTTCTTTTCATCCTTCTTACGGTTAATGATCATGGCAGCAATGATGCCGGCCAAACCGCCCAAAAGCCCTCCTAGATTAACCACACCCATCCTCCTGAAAAAATATTCGGCGATCACACCTAACAGGCCTGCAGCCACAATGATCAATACAAGCGAACGGACAGTCATTGATTATTCAATAATTCAACAACAAGCGCATGGCTTCACGCACTTTGTCGGTGTTGGGTATCATGGTATGCTCCAATGTTGCATTCAATGGAATAGCAGGAAGGTTCTCGGAACCCACTACGCGAACCGGAGCGTCAAGCAACTCAAAACATTTTTCAGCAACAAGTCCAGCCAATGCCTGCGCAAATGAGTTATGAACCGGCTCTTCGGTAACCACCAGGCAACGGCTGTTCTTTTTTACAGAAGCCAAAATGGTGGCCTCGTCAATCGGATGCAAAGTCCTTAAATCAACAACCTCCACCCTTCCTGAAAAATCCGCAGCGGCGTTCTTTGCCCAATACACGCCCATGCCATAAGTGATAACAGTCAATGTGGATTCACCTGAATTCGCATCAGAGGTGGTCACATAACGCGCTTTCCCGAAAGGAATGACATAGTGTTCATCCGGCTCAATCGTCTTGGCATCTTCCGTTCCCTTGATCTTTGACCAATACAAGCCCTTGTGCTCGAAAATCACAACCGGATTGGGGTCGTAATAAGCCGACTTTATCAGTCCTTTCAAATCGGCTCCGGTGGATGGATAAGCGATTTTGACTCCACGGATGTTGGCAACCACGCTCTCCACACTGGAAGAATGGTAAGGACCACCACTGCCATAAGCTCCGATTGGAACCCGGATGATGCAACTTACCGGCCATTTGCCATTCGAAAGATAACAGGAACGACTTACTTCAGTGAACAACTGATTTAAACCGGGCCAGATGTAATCAGCGAACTGCACTTCTACGATTGGTTTGCAGCCAGCGGCCGACATACCTACGGTACTTCCTATGATGAATGCCTCCTGGATGGGTGTATTGAAAACACGGTCGTCGCCAAACTTCTGCGCAAGCGTAGCTGCTTCGCGGAAAACGCCACCCAACCTTCGACCCACATCCTGACCATACAACAAACATTCGGGATGCTTGGCCATCAGCTCCTGCACTGCAAACAAGGCACAATCCACCATCACCGTCCTCTCCTTGCCCGATGGCTCACGCTCGCCTTTTTCTTCGACAATAGGAGTTGGAGCGAAAGCATGTGTGAATAAATCCTCCGGGCGTGGATCCTCAGATGCACGCGACTTTTCGAAATGTTCGAGCACGAGCGCTTCGCAATCAGACTCCAATCGCGAAATTTTTTCTTCGGAAATCCCACGAGTCATCAAAGCTGCACGGAGCTTGGGGTAGGGATCGCGTTCTGACTGCTTCTCCAAATCATCGCGGTACCACTCCTTACGCACTCCGGATGTATGGTGATTCAAGAGAGGCACTTTGGCATGTATCATGAACGGACCTTCTCCGTTACGAACGGCATCAAAAACCTCCTTTACCGTTTCATAACAAGTTTCGAAATCGGTGCCGTCGATGGTGCGCACTTGCAGACCATGGAATCCTTTTGCATAACCCGTCGCATCCATGGCCCTAATCTCGGAGGCATGCGCTGAAATATCCCATTCGTTATCCTGAACCAGGTAAACGATAGGTAGCTTTTTCAAAACCGCCATCTGAAAGGCCTCTGCAACTTCGCCCTCCGTGATGGAGGCGTCGCCCAGTGAACACACCACCAATGGCTTCTCGCCAACTGAATGATTGCTGAGCTTTTGGGAATCCAGATATTTCAATCCCATGGCCACTCCCGTTGAGGGTATTGCCTGCATACCCGTAGCAGATGACTGCATTGGAATCTTGGGCATGTCATCACGACGCAAACTAGGATGACTATAATACAAACGACCTCCACTGAATGGATCATCGCGTTTCGCCATCAATTGCAACATGAGTTCATAGGGCTCCATACCGATGGCCAACAACATACTATCATCCCGGTAATAAGCCGAAAGAAAATCCTTCGGGGTCAATTGCAAACCAACGGCAATCTGTATGGCCTCGTGCCCTTTGGATGTGGCATGTACATACTTGGCTGTGAAGGAAGCATTGGCCTCATATATGGCCGACATGGACCTGGCTGTGGCCATGAGTCCGAATGCGCGAACCCAAACTTCATCGGAAACGCCTGTGGCAGAGTTAATTGAAGCTGTCTTTTCCATCACCATGCAAAGGTAGTAATTTCAAAGCTCAGGCCTATTCACCTGAAGTGTATGATATCCATCCAAAACCAAAGTCCTTTGATGAATATTCTTCCAACCCATGATCCCTGTGGAGGTTTCCATGACCATTTGTTGCGCTTCAACAAAACCCGATTGAACGATGGTCAAATCGACCTGGCGAAAGCGTTTCATATCGACACCATCATTGGGAGCTATTGAGTAAACCACCCTGATCTTTTCCCCGACAGTTCGAGCGCCATAGTCGGTTATGGTGTAGTATTCCAAATGTGTACCGCCGTGGAAATTCATATTTATAATCAGCATTGTAGCCAAACCTGGGAATGAAATCCCAACCAAGGCAAACATGAACAGATGTCTGTAAAGCTGAATCCCCTTGTTAAACCAAAATGAACGGAAGGAAACTACAAGCATTGACAATAAAGAAACTGGAAGAATCACATCCGTAAAACGGATTGCAACTGTTGAACTGCAATAAAAAATGATGGGAAGGAACACAAAAAAACCGGCTATGATCAGGTTGAAACTCCAATGCCACGCATCGTATCGATAACTCCGCTGGATGCGATCCGGCAGTTCGTGTTCCAAGCCAGGAGTCCGCGAAAGCACCGTGTTACGATCAAATACAAAGTTGTTTTCGATATTCAAGGGATCCAGATTCAACAGCAGACACAAGTGTGCATATACGTCTGGTAACTCCTTGGAAAAGCTTTCGGCATCCTCAAAAAAGTGCTCCACGCAGACAGCAAAAAACTCTTCGGGATTGGTGCCACCGTATTCACGCAAATAGTTTCCATCACCTTCACGCAACTTTTTGAATTCATCAAATGCCACGCGGAACCAGGAATCGAAATAGTCCGCCACCCTCCTATCGGCTCCACTGCCGACACGCAGCTCAATCCGTAGCGCATGTGCCATTTCATGCAAACCCAAATTGATTCGGTCGTTTTCAATCAAATCCCCTTGCATGAAATCAGCCCAAGAGAAAAACAACACACCCTTCGTACTGGCGCCTCCCTTCAACTCCCGTTTGTGGAATGGAGAAAAGAAGGATTTCGGGAATATGCGAATGGTATGGTAATGCGGTAAGTCATACCGGTCAAGGCCGAAGGTCAATCGTACTGCTGTGGCTGAAATCGCAACAACCATTTCACCGGTTACTTCAAAACCCTTTGATCCTATGAACCGTTTTTGACTGGCGAACCGGACGCAACGCTCCAGCATTTTTTGTTTTCCAGCTTCATCAAGCGAATTGTAAAAGGAGTTCTTCGCTAAAAATAATCTGAATTTGGCAATCAAATCCTCTTTACCCAACCCGGGAAACAACAAAGGCTTTCTAATTACATACTTGCGGATTGCGAAAATCAATCGAAATAGAATCACCACCATGACAAGCCCTAGCAACAAATCGGTTGTACTAGGGAAAAGCGTTGGCATATGGACTACTAAGAGCATTGACTATCGAGCACCGGCCTTGAACTTGGCGATGGCGTCGCGAGTGAATTGCGAAAGCACGAGTGTTCCGCTGATTTCGGCACGCGACATCAGAAGCGACTCCCAGTGCGAAGTACCCTCCCACAAAACCTCTTTCAATCGACGCATCGCCTCAGGACTGGAATCAGCCAATGTGCGCGATAATTTACCTACGGCTTCATCCAACCCTTCCATGCTATCGTATAGGTCGGCGTACATGCCATGCTTCTTTGCCCATACCGCATTACGCCATTCTGTGGCATTGATGGCCAATGATGCAAAAGCGGCTGATCCGATCTTTCGTTCAACCGCAGGACCAACAACGAATGGTCCAATCCCTACAGCGAGCTCGGATAGCTTGACATCCGCCGAATCGTGGGCCAAGGTGTAATCGGCTGCGCAAGCGATTCCGACCCCACCACCAACGGCCTTGCCTTGAACGCGGGCAATCACAAACTTGGGGGCTTTACGGATGGCATTGATCACCAGAGCGAATCCAGAAAAAAAGTTTCTGCCCTCATCAAAGGATGACACTGCAACCAACTCGTCGAAGGATGCACCAGCACAGAAAGATTTTTCGCCATCGCTGCGCAATACAATCACCTTTACGTTTTCATCCATTCCAGCATGCTCAATGGCCTTTGCCATTCCCTGCAAAATGACTCCAGGCAAAGAATTACTTCGGGGATGAAAAAATGTTATGGTTGCAATCCCGTCGTTGATTTCAGTTTTAACAAAGCCATCTGCTGACATGATTCAATTGTTTTTAAATTAATTTTTAAATGGTACATTCATCAAGATCCTCGAAGGATTCGCTCTTTCTCTTTCTCAAATTCATGAGTGGTAAGCAAACCTCCTTCGCGCAAGCGAGCCAACCGCTCAATCTGTATCAGGCGATCCTCTACACTGAAATCACTTCCATTGGCTTCCGTTGTTGGAGCCGCCAGACTTGTAGTTGTGGGATTAGGGGTAGATGCTTCTGTATTGATGACTGCCTTATTGGATTTGGATTTGTTGCGACCCGACATGATATAAACCAACGACAACAGTAAAAGCAATGCTCCGAGGCAATTGAAGATGATGAGAATCTTGTTGGTTTTATCCAATTGCAGGTTTTCCGACTTATATATCGCCACAAACTTTTCCATTTTGCCAGCGGATTCCTCCTGTTTTGCAAGCCGCTCCTTAAGCATGATGTTCTCCATCGATTGCAGATTGAGTATTGAATCCGCCTGGTCAATCTCAACATTCAAATCATTGATCACCTTTTGTAGTGAATCAACCAATGGTGTCCGGTAAAATCCCGGATACATCTGAGCATTGGATGCGTGGATATTCGTCAACATTGTCAACAAACATATCATCCAAAAGAGTTTAGTTTTCCTCATGCCTCTTTGCGTTGTACCAATGTCAATACGGTTTCGGTGGCTACCGTTTCGCCACGCTGGTTTTTCACCTCCACATCCCATTCCACCACTCCTTGCGGAATCTGTCCTTCGCGTTTCTCTTTTTTGGTTTTGCGTTTGCAGGTCAACCTTACGGAGATGGTGTCGCCCACATATACCGGTTGGGTGAATCGCAAACTATCCAAACCATAATTCGCCAACACCGGACCCTTCTTCGGATCCACAAACAATCCCGCTGCAGCGGAAATGATGAAGTATCCATGCGCCACCCGTTTTTCAAACACGGAGCCCTCCAAAGCCGTTTCATCCGTATGGGCGTAGAAATAATCGCCACTCACTCCAGCAAAATTCACAATATCAGCTTCAGTAACGGTTCGCTTATGCGTGAATAAGGTATCGCCGATCTGGATCTCCTCGAAATACTTCTTGAAAGGATGCACCAAATCCTCCTTTGTTTCTGCACCTCGGATATACTCATTGCAGATGGAGGTCAACATCGAAGGTGAACCCTGCAGCGCGGTACGTTGCATGTAATGCTTCACACCACGAACACCACCCATCTCTTCGCCTCCACCGGCACGGCCAGGGCCTCCATGTACCAGGTGTCCCAATGGTGAGCCATGGCCCGTTGATTCAGCAGCACCTTCGGCGTTCAATATCATCATGCGACCATGCCAAGCCGAAGTGCCCAACACCATCTCACGAGCGAATTTCTTATCGTTGGTGAACACCGAACTCACCAAACTGCCTTTCCCTTTCCTGGAAAGCTCAATGGCGTCACTGGCTGTCTTGTATGGAATAACCGTTGAAATCGGACCAAAAGCTTCAATGTCGTGCGGTGCATCATTCTTGAAGCCGTCTGCGCAATGCAGCAACACCGGAGGCATGAATGACCCTTTGTCGCGGTCGGCACCTACCAACTCATACTGCTCTGGATCACCAGCAGCTATTTCGCAACAAGCAAGCAGCTCCTTCAATCTGGAGCGCACCTCACCCACCTGATCCTTCCCTGCCAGGGGCCCCATGCGCACACCCTCAACGGATGGATCACCCACCTTGGTGGTGCCTAGCTTTGAACCTACGGCTTTGATCACATCATTGGAAAGGTTTTCGGGCACGATGATGCGTCGAATGGCAGTACATTTCTGTCCGGCCTTCACGGTCATCTCACGCACCACCTCTTTCACAAACAAATCGAATTCGGCAGTGCCGGGAATGGCATCCGGACCGAGAATGGAGCAGTTGAGGGAGTCGGCTTCCATGTTGAAGCGAACCGAATTATTCAAAATTGCAGGCGATTGCTTGAGCATGCGACCGGTGTCTGCCGATCCGGTGAAGGTCACTACATCCTGCAAGGTAACGTGGGTCAAGAGGTCGCCGGCGCTGCCGCAAAGCAATTGCAAAGCACCGGGAGGTAGTATTCCAGAATCGATGATTTCGCGAACCATCAACTCAGTCAAATAGCTGGTGAGTGTGGCGGGCTTCACTATGCAGGGCACTCCGGCAAGTAGCGTAGGAGCGATTTTCTCCAACATGCCCCAGCATGGGAAGTTGAATGCGTTGATGTGTATGGCTGCGCCCTCAAGAGGAACGCAAATGTGTTGACCTACGAAAGTTCCATTCTTGGAGATCTGCTCGGTGTTTCCCTCCACCAAAAATGTTTCATCCGGCAGTTCCCTCCTACCCTTGCTCGCAAATACGAACATGGTTCCAATCCCTCCTTCAATGTCGATCCACGAATCAACCTTGGTGGCACCGGTGGCCGCCGACAGCTGATAGAACATGTCCTTCTTCGAGTTCAGATGTGTAGCAAGCGCTTTCAGCATCAATGCCCGTTCGTGGAAAGTCATCCGCCGCAAGGCAGGCCCGCCTACTGAACGTGCGTATTGCAGCATGGCAGCAAAGTCAATTCCTTCTGTTCCCGCAATGGCAACTTGCTCGCCATTCACCGCGTTAAAGAGCGGTGTTCCTTTTCCGGAACCCTCCACCCACTGACCTGATACGTAATTCTTAAGTCTGTACATATTTGAATTGATATCTTATTTGCTTTGATTCCATGTCTTGTAATAGCTTCCGTCCTGCACCTTCAAATCGGCAGGAAGCTCGCGAAGCGGTTCGCATGGCTTGAGTGTTTCCATACAACGTTTGGGAAGCGATTGATAGATACGTGTGCCATCACGTTTCCAATCAATCATTTGATCGGTGGCATCCTTGATGACTTTTGCAGGACTTCCTGCCACCACTTTCCTTTCGGGGATGATTGTGTCGGCAGGAATGAAGGATAATGCACCTACAATGCAATGATCGCCAATGATGGCATTGTCCATGATGACGGCATTCATGCCAACCAACACGTTTTTACCGATGTTGGCCCCGTGTATGATGGCACCATGACCGATGTGTGCATCCTGCTGCAATACCACGGTTACGCCGGGAAACATATGTATGGTGCAGTTCTCCTGCACATTGCACCCGTCTTCGATGATGATTCTTCCGAAGTCGCCTCGAATGGCTGCACCGGGACCGATGTACACGTCACGGCCTATGATGACATTGCCCGTTACGATTGCCATGGGGTGTACGAAAGATGTTTCGTGCACTACGGGCCTGTATCCTTCAAATTCGTAAATCATACCCTCTCGATTATGATAGCGTATCCTTGTCCCACACCGATGCACATCGTACAAAGGGCGTAGCGTCCTCCGTTTTGTTGCAATTCCCGAGCGGCAGTCAGTACCAATCGTGCACCCGACATTCCTAGAGGATGACCCAATGCAATGGCGCCACCGTTTGGGTTGATTCGGGCATCATCATCTGCCAAACCCCACTCTCGAATACACGCCAGTCCTTGGGCCGCAAAGGCCTCGTTGAGCTCAATAACGGAAATGTCCTTGAAGGTCAAACCCGCTTTTTCCAAAGCACGTTGTGCAGCTACCACCGGGCCAATACCCATGATGGCGGGTTCAACACCGCTTACCGCGGATGAAACATATCGGGCAATGGGATCGAGATTCGATTTTTTCAAACCGTTTTCGGATGCAAGCAACAATGCGGCGGCACCATCATTGATACCGGACGCATTTCCTGCGGTTACGCTTCCACCCTCACGAAATGCAGCACGAAGCTTGGAAAGTATTTCCAATGTTGTGGCAGGTTTAATGTATTCGTCCTGATCGAATACTATCGTATCGTTCTTGCCTTTGGTGATGGAAACGGGTGCAATCTCTTGATTGAATCGACCTGCTTGACGCGATGCTGTTGCCTTCTGCTGCGACCGAAGGGCAAAGGCGTCCTGATCTTCGCGACTCACCTTGTAGCGCTCCGCCACATTCTCGGCGGTTTCGCCCATGCTGTCCACACCGTATAGCTTGCGCATGGCAGGGTTCACAAACCTCCAACCGATGCTGGTGTCGAACATGTTTACTTCACGACTGAATGCAGCTGTGGATTTAGCCATTACAAAGGGTGCGCGTGTCATGCTTTCCACGCCACCCGCCATATAGATGTCGCCATCACCTGACTGTATGAAGCGGGATGCATTGGCAACCGCAGCCATGCCGGAGGCGCAAAGTATGTTAACGGTTTCAGCGGATACTGTTTGAGGGATGCCCGAAAGCAGTCCAGCCATACGGGCCACATTCCGGTTGTCTTCGCCTGCCTGATTGGCGCAACCTGCAATGATATGGTCGATAGTTGAAGGATCGAGCTTAGGATGTCTTTTCAGCAAGGCGGAAAAAACATGGGCCAGCAAATCATCGGGTCGTACAGTTGCCAGCGAGCCACCGAAACTTCCGATGGCTGAACGCAGCCCATCTACTATGTATGCTTGGTTCATCGTTTACTAATTGGTTGGGTGCTTTGATAAAGTCTTTTGTATTTGCGGTAAAGGAAATACAGTACCACAGTGATGGTTGGATGTAGGATTACAAAAAGTATAACATTCAGCTGCTGATACGATATGCCCAGCATTTTACTCATCAAAACCATAATGTTGACACAGATGTCGAATATCAGGTCCATTTCAAGCTAATTTGTGAGGAAAGCGAAGATAGGCATCATTCCGCCTCGGAAAACCACGGCTCATCCTTGCGGAATACAATACCCTTGAAGAAGGCCACTTTTTTGCCGTTTTGATTGGTTACCGTGATGTGGTAAATACCCGTTGAACGGGTCACATTGGACTCAACAGCTTCCGCAATCAGTTGGTCGCCGTTATTAACAGGTGCGGTAAATGACATGGAAGCATCAAGGACCAAACTTTTTTTATTCCTGGAATTGGATGCGAAGGCTAATGCACTGTCGGCCAGCGAGAAAGATATACCGCCATGGGCTATTCCGAAGCCATTCACCATATCCTCCCGAACCACCATGCCGAGGCGGCAATAACCCTCCTTAACTTCTTGAACATCAATACCTAACCACTGACTAAAGCGGTCGTTTTCCATCATCTGGCTGACAATCCGGGTTGCTAACATTTTTTGTTAATAAGTTTGTTTTTGTAAAAATATGTATAATTTTGACCCGTTCCTGAAAGGCATCTCCCCCCGTTGCCGCCCCGAACACCGGATATCAGGAACAAACCCGTTGATCACTTTTTTCTTATTTGTCGTATTGCCTTTCTGCAATATCGGTTTTGCCGTTGCTTCAAACAGCATAAAAACCAAAACCAATACGACAACCAAATGGTACAAGACGGAAAAACCAAACATGAACAGATTCTGGATGCCACCAACCAGAACGTGATCGCCTCCAAGGAGCTAGGGATCATCCACCTTCAAGGTGAGAATGAAATCATGGATGGTCGCCACATCACCATCAACGGACGCGAGATCATCAACTTCGGAACCTGTGGTTACATGGGTATCGAGATGGAGGAGCGCCTAAAGGAAGGGGTTATTGATGCCGTACGCAAATATGGAACCGCTTTCGCCTCAACACGCGTATATGTGAATGTGAAACTCTACACTGAAATGGAGGAGTTGCTTCGTCGCATGTTCGGACAACCCGCCATGTTGTTGGCTAATGTCACACTATCACATGTATCCAACATCCCCATCCTAGTAAAGGACGAGGATGCAGTCATATTGGACACTCAAGTCCACGATAGTGTTCAAACTGCTGTTCAGCTTTTAAAAGCAAGAAACATCAAGATCGAGGTGATTCGCCACAACCGCATGGATCACTTGGAGGAGCGCATACAGGAACTCAGCAAGACATACAAGAAAATATGGTACATGGCGGATGGGGTTTATTCCATGTTCGGCGATACGGCTCCCATGGATGACATATACGCGCTGTTGGACAAATACGAGCAGTTCCATCTGTATATAGACGATACCCACGGTATGAGTTGGACCGGTCCAAATGGAACGGGCTACGTGATGGGTGCGGTGCCCTACTTCCACCCTAAGATGATCCTGGTTACTTCATTGAACAAAGCGTTTGGTGCAGCGGGGGGTGTTACGGTGTTCCCCGACGAAAAGACACATGAATATTGCCGTAACCTCAGTAAGCCCTTCATCTTTTCAGGACCCATTCAACCTCCCATGTTAGGGGCATGCATCGCTTCCGCGAAGATTCACCTATCCCCTGAAATCAAGTCCATGCAATTACAGCTCCGTGAACGGATCGATTATGTAAACAAGCTTTGCGACGACTTTGACCTTCCACTCATGTGGGAGAATGAAACCCCCATCTTCTTCATAGGAGTATCCAAGCCCGCAGTGGCATTCAGCATGGTGAAGCGCATGCTGAACAAAGGGTATCTCTTCAATTTATCTGTTTTTCCGAGTGTAGCCATCAACCAGGCCGGACTGCGACTCCCCATCAGTCGCAACCACACCTTCGACGATTTGCGTGGACTGATCACCAACATCGCGAAAGAGCTTCCCCATGCCTTGGCTGAGAACGGGCTCACACTCGACGACGTCTACCATGCCTTCCGAAAGACCTCCCCCATGAGTCAACGGGTCTTGGCAGGCAAGTAACTTAAGCTGACCGGTAGAGGAATCCGTCCAATGGGCGGATTCTTTTTTTTATGGCAGTTGGATCAGGTTCCAATATTTGAAAAGCACCTGTATGGCCTCGGTGTAACTCTCAAGATTTACTGGCTTGATGATGTAGCCGGCCACATTTTTACGGTATGCCTGTATTCGATCACTATCATCCGAAGAGGTGGAAAGGATGTAAACCGGAATCATGCCAAGCTCGGCATCGGCACGAAGCTCCGAAAGGAACTCATGACCGTTCATCTGAGGCATGTTCAAATCGAGTAAAATGACGTTGGGACGGGTTGGAAGTTTTTCATGTCCATTGGTACCCCGTAACATGTCTATCGCCTCTAACCCATTCCTTGCCTGGAAAAGTTGATAGTCGTATCCGGTTTTCTTGAGGGCTCGCTGCACCACCATGGCATCAACCTCGTCATCCTCAATATGTAGTATGGTAATGCTGGCCAAAGTGAATCGAATTCAGTTTAGTAAAAGTAGGAGGATTTTGAGGGAACGGCTTAAATCCTGCATTAAGTTGCTGACATTCAGTTGTTAGAAGTATTAGGGAAAGGAAAATTAACAGTTAGGTGAAACCAGGAACCTAGTGTGCCGTAGAAACGGCCATGTTTACATCACTAAAAGCTTGGCTTAGAGGAAGATTCACATGGGAGCTCATTCACCGAATCGACTCTCAAAACCTCCTTGAAAAACAGCGATATAAGCTGTTCCTGACGTTTTCGGCAACCTGCTTTCTGCTGTGTGCAGCGGAATCGTTTCATGCATTGACGTTTGGTTTGGATAACCGGATTTTATCCGTCGGACTGCAATCGTTCGCGGTTATTTTCCTGGTAAACTACCTGGCGCTTCAAAAGCATGGTAAACTTCGAATCGCCTATACGATATGCCTTTTGACGGCATTTGCATGCGTTCACCTGTTCAACTATTACTATGGAGGTATCCGCAATGCAGGAAACTTCTATTACCTATTCATGATCATCGCAACCGTTATCCTGCTTGGCAAGAACTACGGCTGGGTGATGTTGGG
>JBEAXM010000104.1:0-2934 GCA_041159805.1 Bacteroidota bacterium | reverse complement strand
CCCATTAAGTTGCCCATCCCAACACCCAAAAGGATTCCCAATAGTCCGCCCATTTGACAAATCACAATTGCCTCAACTAAAAACTGGCGCTTGATATGTTGCCTTGATGCCCCCAACGACTTCCGTATTCCAATCTCCCGGGTACGCTCGGTAACACTTACCAACATGATATTCATCAACCCTATAGATGCGCCTAGCAGGGTAATAAAACCTATTATGGTGGCGGCTATGGTGACGTAATCCAATTGACTGATGACAATGTTAGCCAAACTATCACTTTGGACGATTTCAAATGAATTATCCTCCCCAGTTAAATCACCACGGATAACCCTGAACGCACCCGTTGCCTCACCCTGTGCCGGCTCGAGCTCTTGAACAGAATTCACCTTGACCGAAATGGTATAGGAACTTCTCTGATCGCCATATCGTTGCTTTACATTCATGAGAGGAACAATTGCAACCTTGTCACCGCTGAAGGCGAAAGTGGTGCCTTTCTCCTCTAAGACACCAATGACACGGTGCTTGTTGTTACCAACACTAATCACCTGCTCCAAGGGATTCTCACCTGACTTGAACAAGGTGTTTGCCATCTCATAACCCAATATCACCACATTACCACCGGTCTCTAATTCGGTATTTGAGAAGTTCCTGCCCGATTGCAACTTGTAGCCCGATGCGGCTAGATAGCCCTCATCAGCTCCTGTGATTGTTACATTAGGGTTAGACTCGATGTTTTTGAACTTTAGGACACCCACCATTGAAGCCATGGTGGAGACAGAGACAACGGACGGATATGAAAAGCGATCCTTGAAAAGCTTGGCATCGTTGTATGTGATTTTTTGAAAACGCTTGGGCTTCTTTCCGTCCCTCCCAATCCGTACCCCCATCCCGTAGTTACGGATGGTGAACGTGTTGGCTCCCATACTGGAGAAACTACTGTTTATTGAAGACTCAATGGCGTCTATTGCCGTCAAAATACCCACCAAAGCCATTATTCCAATCGCTATGATCAGTGCCGTTAATGTTGCACGAAGCTTTTGAGCCCTGATGGAGCCCAACGCAACCTTGATGTTCTCGGTAATATTCAATTAATTGCGTTTAAAATGTAAAGGTATGGTTTGAATCATTTAAAATGGCATGATTTTAGAGATAAAATATTGACTTAAACTTCATTATTAACTATCATTGTAAAAAAAACAACCACCATGAAAAAAATGTTTCTTACCCTAACGCTTGTTCTTGGGGCCTTTGTGATTGCCAATGCCCAAACAAGTACCAGTGCATCCGGCGACGACAAAAACACAACCATCCAAGGCACCTCCAACTCCGTCAAGCCAGAGGTTGTAACTGATGGTGTGACCGTGTCCGGCTGCGGAATGAAATCCTCAAACGCTAGCGGCTGCTGCTCTTCTAAGAAGGAAGCCAAAACCGAAGCCAATGCAAAGTCATGCTGCAAATCAGGTGAATCGAAAAAAAGCGGTTGCTCCGGAAAAGACCATGGAAGTAATGACGAATCAAGGAAGGAAAAGGATTGACCCTTCCTCAAATGACAAGTTCAATCCTTAAAACCTAATTCATCGCTTGCTAGAAATCCCGGCCCACAAGTCGGGATTTTTATTTTGGCTTATTCAATCGGAAACAACCAGGGAAACCGTTACAAATGACTTCGTAAACCGCTACGTAATATTTTGAAACAGCACCCTGATGCCCCGACTTTCAGAAAGATCAAGAACTCCCGTTAAAACATTGGATCCTTTCGTAAAAGTTGACAAGTAATCGAGTGGAGCCGTAGCCAACGGACCCTTTGCGGAAACACCCAGGAACTTAATCGAGCTAAAAGCTTCAGAATACAAAATCCGAGTAGTACTAATTTATGAGTTGACCACTATATCACAAAATAACCTTCAAAGCCGATAGACAACTGATGCTCCTGTATGGCTTTTTCTGGTTTTCGATGTTAGTCACATCAAAATGAAAGGCGTCCATACCTGCATCTGTTGCACCCCTGATATCGGTCTCAAGGTTGTCGCCAACCATCAAACAGCTGGAAACATGGGTTTGAAACAAACTGGCTGCGTGCAAAAATATGGTCGGATCGGGCTTCTTGAATCCCACCTGCTCCGAAATAACCACCTTATCGAAATATCCCTCCAATTTGGATTGACGGATCTTGATTTGCTGAACTTCTACGAACCCATTGGTGATCAATCCGAGCTTATACTTGGGTTTTAAATAGGACAACACCTCATGTACATAGGGAAATAAATTTGTTTTAAGTGGACTCT
This sequence comes from Bacteroidota bacterium, assembly GCA_041159805.1. Taxonomy (GTDB): domain Bacteria; phylum Bacteroidota; class Bacteroidia; order AKYH767-A; family OLB10; genus JALRAP01. The sequence continues at coordinate 649 of JBEAXM010000104.1, read as the reverse complement.
CCCTTACATAATCACTTGAAAGATCCTCGGATAATTTCTCATCCTCCACTCCAAAATGATTCAATGTGGATTTAAATCGACCACTACGTAACCTATCTTTTGAAATTTGCCCTAGCGAATAAGCCGACCACATCGATTGGTTGATTCGCTCGTATACCGACATGAATTCAGGAAACCCAATTCCATATCGTTCTACGACACCATATCGTTCTAACAGTTCGCCAATGGTTTGACGCGAGTTGGACTCAAAATCCCAAAGGGTGTGATCCAAATCAAAAAAAACAACCTTGATATTCTTCATCCGATAACCTTTTCTTGCAACTCGGGCATGTTTGCCACATGGAGCAGCTCAAAAATCCCATTTAGTAATAATGACCAAAAAAGCACTGAAAAAAACATGTATAGGAAGATCTTCCCTTTGTTGTCTTCAAACAAATTGAGAACAACGGTGCCTACGGGTATTGAAAAAACCACAGGCGTGAGAAAGGAAACACCAACCATGCCATACTTTCGCCATAACCGAACAAACCTCCTCGTCCTCTTGCTGAATATTTTCCTTTGCTGTGTCACAGGATGTACCAGATCCTCCTCATGCCCTGGACGTACGATCAGGCGGGATCCGTTGATTGCCTTCTGAAGTTTCCTGCGA
>JBEAXM010000087.1:0-2684 GCA_041159805.1 Bacteroidota bacterium | reverse complement strand
TCGGCCATGCCATGAGGGTTTACCGTATCCAGGATCAACACCGCGGTGGGGTCGTTGGCAATTTTGGACAGGAAATCATTCGCACCGAAAACAACACTTGCGTCGATAGCGATGAAGTTTTTTTCGGTTGACTTTGAGCTGGCTTCCAAATACTCCCAACCACAGAACAAAGGGTAGCTCCTGGGTGCATCACGATGATTCAGCCAAGTTGAATTGTTATAGATCACCCCCAATGTTCCGGGAATATCAAATGCAACCGGGTTGTCACCTGCGTAGATATAGTCGCACGCCTGGTCCCCAAGGTTCCATTTGTCGAGGGGCACGGAATAGGAGTACCCAGCAGGAAAAAGGGAGGCATGGCTGATTTCAGCACGATGGCTTAAGTCGCAAACAACAACCGGAACATGATGCCCTCCGATGTTTCCAACGGCCTCGCTCGAGCGTCTTTGGTAACTGCAGGGGTCGTAAGGGAGGTTTAGCGGTGCCTTGGCAATTTCTGGATTCGCTTGGCGTTGGTCATAACGTTTCACTAATGCCTTGGCAACAGGTATTTCAAATTCAGGATCCTCCGTTAGCGAGACCCGTACCGTGTCACCGATACCGTCTTCCAGTAGCGTTCCAATACCGGCGGCGGATTTTATACGACCATCTTCGCCCTCGCCTGCTTCCGTCACACCCAAGTGCAAGGGGTAATCCATGTTTGACTCTCGCATTTTCATGACCAACAACCGGTAAGCTTGAACCATCACCTGCGGGTTGCTTGATTTCATGCTCAACACGATGTTATGAAAAGATTCATCTCGACAGATTCGAAGGAACTCCAAAGCCGATTCCACCATCCCGATCGGAGTATCTCCATAACGGCTCATGATACGGTCACTCAAGGAACCGTGGTTGGTTCCAATACGCATGGCTGTTCCGTATTCTTTGCAAATCCTCACCAACGGGGTGAATCGCTCCCGTATGCGATCCAGCTCGGCATCGTAATCGGTATCGGTGTATTCAATGGTTTCGAATTTCTTCTTGTCGGCATAGTTGCCTGGGTTCACCCTCACCTTTTCCACGATGCGAGCGGCAAGTTCAGCCGCATTGGGGGTGAAATGGATGTCGGCAATCAAAGGGGTATTATAACCTCTTTTCCGAAGCTCTTTTTTGATGTTTTCCAGGTTTCGTGCTTCATTGATGCTGGGGGCGGTGATGCGAACGTATTCGCAACCGGCATCAATCATGCGAATGCTCTGCTCCACCGTACCCATGGTGTCCATGGTATCGGTGGTGGTCATGGACTGCACCCTAATGGGGTAGCTTCCACCTAATGGAACGTCGCCTATGTTGACCACCCGGGTTGGATTACGAAAGTATTCGGTAAGACTACCCGGGTAATTGGATGTGATCGAGGAATCCATGACTTTGAAGCAAATTTAGTCATAAACAACCACATAGGAGGATTGTTTATGGCCTTAACAAGGCCGTTGCAGGTTTATGAAAGGTGCCTCGCAACACTATTTGCTCTTTTCCTAACTTCGCACTTAATACAACTTCCAAAAAATGAAGAAATATAACTTAATCAACAACTTAACGGGCTGGTTCGCTTTTGCAGTTGCCGCAGTCACCTATTTTTTGACCATAGAGGAGACAGGGAGTTTTTGGGATTGTGGCGAGTTTATCGCCGCCGCTTTCAAGTTGCAAGTGGGTCACCCTCCCGGGGCCTCCTTGTTTTTGTTGATAGGAAGGATTTTCACCATGTTCGCCTTTGGTGATGTAACCAAGGTTGCCATCATGGTTAATATGATGTCGGCACTCGCTTCCGCAATAACCATCCTTTTCCTATTCTGGTCCATCACCCATATCGCTCGAAAGCTTGTAAAGGTGACTGTTGATGAACTGACCAACGCCCATTATTTGATGATCATGGGCAGCGGCCTGATTGGTGCCTTGGCATACACGTTTTCCGATTCATTTTGGTTTTCCGCTGTCGAGGGCGAGGTTTATGCGATGTCATCCATGTTCACCGCTATCGTTTTCTGGGCAATGTTGAAGTGGGAAAACCATGCGGATGAAAAGCACTCGGACAAATGGCTGGTGCTTATCGCTTACCTCATGGGTCTCTCAATCGGTGTCCACTTGCTTAACTTACTTGCCATTCCTGCCCTGGCTTACATCTATTACTTCCGCAGGTACAAGCCAACCACCAACGGCATCCTATTGACTGCTCTTATCGGAGTGGCCATTCTAGGATTCATTCAATACGGAGTGATACAAGGATTTGTGAAGATCGGAGCGCATTTAGATCTAATTTTTGTGAACACCTTCAAACTCCCGTTTTGGAGCGGTTTTTTGTTTTTTGTTTTCTTGCTCGTGGTTGGGACCTATCTCGGAATACGATACTCGATTAAAGCGAACAAACCCCAATTGAATACGGCATTCCTTTGCTTTGCTTTCATCCTTTTGGGGTATGCCTCCTATGGTCAGGTGGTCATCCGGTCAATGGCAAATCCGCCTATGGATGAAAACAATCCAGAAAATGCATTTGCCCTGCTTTCCTACCTGAACCGTGAGCAGTACGGCGACCGCCCATTGTTGTACGGGCAGTATTACACGGCTAAAATGATTGATCAGGATAAGGGCTCGGCCATTTATGCGGAACTGGATGGGAAGTACGTGAAAACCGGAAATAAGATAGA
>JBEAXM010000085.1:0-2881 GCA_041159805.1 Bacteroidota bacterium | reverse complement strand
AGTCACCACCGCCCCCATACTTGAGTAAAGCAATACGCAAAGGCGGTGCTGAGCCCAAAAATGTCGGCATGATCACCAACGCAACAACAATAAAAAGCCTGGTTGTAAAGGATATCATTTTGCTAAAGTTACAAATCTCAATTTCAATTAAGATGAAAATTTCAAAGTCATTGCCATCAAACTGAACAAGGCGGCAGTCTCGGTGCGCAACCTATTTCTTCCCAAAGATATGGGTTCCCAATCAGCAGATAGGGCCAGTTCCAATTCATGCGTAGAAAAATCCCCTTCCGGGCCAATCATCATTGTATATTCATTTCGATTGGATGCATTGATCTGGGAAACTGGTGTCTTGGGTTGATCATGACAATGCGCAATGTATCCTGGTTTAACCGATTTTATAAAGTCCTTGAAATGCAGGGGCTCTGAAAGTATGGGGAACCACGGATTTACGCTTTGCTTACAGGCAGAAGCGATTAGTTTATTTGATCTTTCCAAATTGAGTTTTCTGCGTTCAGATCGGTCACAAATAATTGGAGCAATCCTATTCACACCAATTTCACACGCCTTTTCTACAAACCACTCAAACCTATCGGATGATTTCGTTGGAGCCAAGGCAATGGTAATACTCGGCACTCCTTGGTCAAAATACTCCTGCGATACAATCTTCAATACACCTTTCCTGGCGTTTGCTTCAAAAACATGACAATGATAAAGTGTGCCAAAGCCATCAATTGCAATGGCCGACTCACCTTTAGCCAAACGAAGCACTTTAAAGGCATGAACGGATTCCTGCGGGTCCAAGTAAACGAACCCCTCCGAAATCTCGTCAATCAAAAAAACATGCATCTAACCTAGTGCTTCATTAATCGTGCAAATAAAACAAACCCTATGTTCCCATACAACTCAACCTACATAATTTGTTGAAAACTAGTAGGAATGCGCATTGTTTGCAACACAAAAAAATCATAGGTTTATGATGTATAAAGTCGACTTGGTTGTTTATATTTGCTTAGGTTGTATTAATTACATAAGTCGCTGTAAAACAAACTAATGAAATTCAAATATTGTGGGCACTCCTGTATTAGTGTCGTTCACGGAGAGGCAGTTATGTACAAGACCGTTGAACGGTTTGCCAAATCCGGCATTGAATTGAGACTAATTGAATTCGGAGAAACATTTTCCTCCAATTAACAACAAATGAACATCCAAACAATGAAAAACCTGAAGTTATCAATCATCCTGTGTCTGGCTTTTATCGTCACCTTGCAAAGCTGTGGCGAGAAAATCACCTACTATAAACTATCCGATGCGGAAATGGAATGGCTGCACTACGACAACAACCAGCAGCTGTATTTCCAGTCGCCAAACGGTGATGTGATACAATACGACATCATCATCCGTGTGAAATCATATAACACCGAAGGTAATGTGTATTCCGAATTCACAGCTGCAGACATAACCCAGGTTGATGACACAACCCTTGTTTTCGCAGGCGACAACAAGGGAAAGCTTCTTATCAGCAAAGTTGAAGAGTCCTTGCTGGTCACACAAACATGGCCTCATTTCCCCTTAAAGGAATTCCCAATTAATAACATCACACCTTCCTTGGTGAATATCGCCGGATTGAATTTCGGTGACGTGATGGTACTAGACGGGTCGTTGCTTGCTGACAATCGCAATTACATATCCAAATTATGGATTAGTAAATCACTAGGTGTTCTCCAAATGGAGGACATCAACGGAACCTTATGGGTTCGCAACCTTTGATAAAAACCGAAAACCAAGAGATGGGAAAAACCATATCCATAGCGAATCAAAAAGGAGGTGTCGGTAAGACCACCACTGCAATCAACCTTGCAGCAAGTCTTGCAGTTTTGGAATTCAAAACCCTTCTTGTTGATGCCGACCCCCAAGCGAACGCCACCTCAGGTGTAGGTTTCGACCCTCGGAACGTAAAAACAAGCATTTATGAATGCATCATCAATGAGGTTCAGCCGGCAGACATTGTTCTAGAGACCCAAACCCCGAATTTGTACCTATTGCCCTCACACATTGACCTGGTTGGAGCGGAGATTGAAATGATTGCCCTTCCAAATAGGGAATTCATGATGAAAACCGTTCTGGAAAAGATCAAGGACAAATATGACTTCATCATCATCGATTGCAGCCCCTCTTTGGGCCTCATCACCATCAATTCACTCACAGCATCGGATTCCGTAATCATACCGGTTCAATGCGAGTATTTTGCCTTGGAGGGTCTCGGAAAGCTATTGAATACCGTCAAAATCGTTCAAAGCCGATTAAACACCTCCTTGGAGATTGAAGGAATACTGCTTACCATGTACGACACGCGCCTGCGATTGTCTAACCAAGTCGTTGAGGAGGTTCGTACGCATTTCCAGCAGATGGTATTCGACACCATCATACAGCGTAACACCAAGCTCGGGGAAGCGCCTTCCTTCGGCCAAACCATCATCATGCATGACGCATTCAGCAAAGGGGCGGTTAATTATCTGAACCTGGCAAGGGAGTTGCTGCAGAAAAACAACATGACCTCCATCCCATCCGAGGAAAAAATCATTCCAACGGATGAAACTGCTGAAGAAACAGAAGACTGAAACCCACACAACAGAAGAAATTGAGCAACCATAAGAAATCCGCTTTAGGCAAAGGGCTTGGCGCCCTGCTTTCAAACGCTGAATCAGAAGTATCCTCAAAAGGCTCTACATTGAATACCGTCGCTCCCCAAGGTGCTGCGGCCACCATTCCCGTGTCTCAAATAGAAGTCAATCCGTTTCAACCCAGAAACGATTTCGATGAAAAGGCGCTGAATGAATTAGCGGAATCCATCAGGCATCAAGGAATCATACAAGCCATTACC
>JBEAXM010000078.1:0-3047 GCA_041159805.1 Bacteroidota bacterium | reverse complement strand
TCGAAAACCCCTCGCATCGCCTCTAGGTGGACATTCTTTTCTGGATGTGTAGGCACGGAGGCGTAGCTCTTTGCTTCCTGGAACACCCTGTATATCTCCCTGATGTTTTTTTCGGTGTTGGTGCGTTGCTTCTCCTCTTGACTTGGATCATCAGATCTCAAAACACGCATCGATGGCCAGTGCAGATGCATGCCATTGTCGTACGCATATGTCGCGTCTTCATAATTCCATGCATCTAGCACCACAACCGAGGATTGTCCGCTGATGCAGGGAGGGGCACTGCCTGGCTTTGGAACTATTTGAGCCATCATAACCCCATTGCTTCTTACAGTGGGAATGACTTTTGAATCGGTGTTGTATGCTATGATAGACCTGATTGATGGGTTGAGGGCTCCGGTTTCCGAGAAGTCGTGGGTGGCTCTAACCGATTCAATCTCATTCAGTCCGAGGATTGTATTCATTGCAATCAATCCAGGATAGATGTTTTTTCCTGAAAGGTTGATGATAGTGTCATACTGTGAGTTGTCAATGCGTATGGTTGTGGCATCTGCCACCAATGTGATTTTACCGTTTTTAAAAGCCACCGCACTGTTTTCTATTACATCGCCATTGCCGATGTGTAACTTGCCATTCAACAGCAGGATGCTTTTTGTTTGTTTTGGTGCGGGCACCGGGTTCTGGCCCAGGATACTGGCAGGTAAAATCAACAACAAGCATCCAATCAGGTAGCTTGCCAATGTTATTCGACTCTTCATGAATCTCATTTTTATGAGCTTTTTGATGTGTTACAAATTTGATGTTCAGATCCGTTGGCTTTTCAATGATGTTCTTCTTCCTCGTCCATGCAATGAAAAAGCTTTTGGAGTTTGAATGATGGGTTTCTTGCCTCGGACCCGCCTTTTTTATTCGAGTTTTGCATTTTAGTCATGATGCGTAAACGCTCTTTCTCCACCTCGTTTCTCATTTGCACGTCCCGCACGGAATCGTAATAGCATACGCCATCTATGAATGTTTTTTGTGCTTTGGCATATATCGACAATGGGTTTTCAGACCATAGCACCAAATCGGCATCCTTACCTACCTTGATGCTTCCAACCCTATCATCAATACGAAGCAGCTTTGCCGGGTTCAAGGTCACAAACTTGAGGGCCTCTTCCTCACTGAGACCACCGTATCGGATGGCTTTAGCGGCCTCCTGGTTGAGTCTTCTGGCCATTTCGGCGTCGTCTGAATTGAATGCAACAGTCACACCTACATCATGCAAAATGGCTCCGTTATGCGGAATGGCTTCGATCACTTCGTATTTGTAGGCCCACCAGTCGCTGAAACTTGAAGCACCAACACCATGCGCTTTCATTTTGTCGGCGATCTTGTATCCCTCAAGGATATGGGTGAAGGTGTTCACCTTGAATCCAAGCGAATCGGCCACGCGCATCAGCATGGTGATTTCCCCTTGTTGGTAGGAGTGGCAGGTGATATGACGTTTGTTGTTCATGATTTCCGCCAGGGTTTCTAAACGCAAATCACGCCTGAACAAGGATGGAGACTTTTTACTGGCGGCGGCTTTCCGTTGGTTTTCGTATTCAATGGCGCGGGTAAATGCATCGACATAAACCTGCTCAACGCCCATGCGTGATTGTGGGTAGCGACTTCTGAAGTCATCGCCCCAATTCGACTGCTTAACGTTCTCTCCCAAGGCGAATTTGATGAAACCCGGTGCGTTCTCGAACTTCATCTCTTCAGCGGATCTACCCCAACGGAGTTTTATGATTGCAGACTGGCCACCGATTGGATTACACGATCCATGCAGCAGTTGTGAAGTGGTCACACCTCCGGAAAGCTGACGGTAGATGTTTATGTCATCAGGGTCAATCACGTCGCCAATCCTCACCTCGGAAGTGATGGCATGGGAGCACTCGTTGACGCTTTGGCTTACGGCGATGTGCGAATGCTCATCTATAATCCCTGCCGTCAGATGAAGCCCTGTTCCATCAATCACGCTTGCATCTGCTGCAGGCAATGATTTTCCAATTGCAACAATCTTGCCTTTGTCCAGGAGTACATCTGTATTTTCAAGAACCCCTTCTTTCTCGTTTGTCCACACAGTGGCATTGCGAATAAGCGTTTTTTGTGATTTAGGTAATTCTGAAAATCCGTAGGCCATAGCAGGAAAGCGGATTTTCCCTGGGTTGTCCACTAAAGTGACTCCCGTATCATTTGGCATTCCTTCGTTTGTATCACCCTCGTAAACCGCGAGCCACGATTTCGATTCACTTGATTTTCCCTCAAATCCTTTTTGGTTCCGATATCCGGTCAAGTGATAGGAGCCCTTATTAGGCCCTTTTTGGAATTCAAAGGACAGTTTTATGATGCCTGCCTTAAACGACACATTGGCCTTGGTGGTATCCTGGCCAATGGAAACAGATCCATTCAATGAGGTCTCGTCTCCAGAAATGGTTAAGGACATACCACGGTCATTTCCGATGCTAAGTGAGTACATACCCTTGACGGCGTCATCCACTTTTGGAGTCAACAGATATGGCACCCCATTAATCCAGTTTTGAAGAATCAAGGTTTTATCGGCGAAAAGATCGTTGTCGGAAACAATGAAGTTTGCCATGTAACCCTTTTTAATTGCTCCGCAAACATTGTTAACGGAAAGCAATTCTGCCGGTGTGCTGATCGAGGCTTTCAATATGGACTCCTTTTTCATTCCCAAGGAATGCAGCTGACGGATTCTTTGTATGAACGATGAAGGGTCCTTCAGTCCGAATCCAGTGAGTGCAATTTTAACGCCGACGTTCTCTAAATTCATGGCGTTATAAGGCGCCTGTTCCCAATGCATGAGATCCTCCAGCGTGACATACCTGGAGTCGTAGGGGTCTGTCATGTTGAAATTTTCGGGGAAGTTTAAGGGCAAAATGTAGGTGTTGCCGGTCTGCCTTATGGCTTCCAATCGCTTGTACTCGTCGCCTGATCCCTTGATAATGTAGTTCACGCCGAATTCATCCCCAACCTTGTCGATTCGCAGGGATTGCAAATAGTTG
>JBEAXM010000031.1:0-5352 GCA_041159805.1 Bacteroidota bacterium | reverse complement strand
CACCGACCCGTCCGACAAAAACCTTGGCGACAAGTATTCAGTTACACACTTACCTGCGGTGGTTGTGATGCGCTCGAATTGGGAAAGGGTAATGTCTTGGAGGGTTTGACGAGCATCAGCATTGAATTTTTCGATGCTTGTCTTATACAAAGATGATGTGGTGTAACCCGTATGCCTTTTCATGGCTCTGGAGAAGGGGTAAAACAACCCCTTGTATGCGGAGGCTTGCTTGAGTACGGCTGCAGTGAAATCATTGCCTTTTTCGTTGCGGGCATGGTTGAGCATGACATAACCCAGGGTGTAATGGTTAGGCAACTGGGTTTTGAACGAGCCGTTCCGGAGTTTCGAATAGCGATAAAACCGGTTATCGTACGCCATGGCTCGAAGTTCGCGAGTGAAAAACGCAGATCGCCCTCTGCCGCCGGTGGTCAAAGCTGTTTCAGCAATCACCGCATCACCTTCAAAGTACCAGCTAGGTATGCTAATACCAATCATGGCAGACCAGAGGTTTTGTCCACCAAATATGGAGGCGGTTTTAGTTAATCCATGGCGCGAGTTGGCATATTGGAGTATATGACGGTACTCGTGGATGGTCAGAAAATCCAACCAATCGAGGCTACCTGCTATCGTATTTCCAGCAGGTGGTGTACAGAAAAACTCGCTTCGGGCCGGACCCAAAGTCACATATCCATTCGGAATGGTGGTTTGGGTTTGAAGAACCAAATCCACTTTAAGTCTTTTCGCTCCAACAGACCGGGTGCAGCTGTCGTTGATATGCCGCACCATATTGGCCACCCGTTGGGCTTGCGGCTCCATTCCCGGCCCATAAATGATGTGGATATCGGGGGATTTGAGAATGCTCCAATCCCTGCTGTGGGGTATTGACCCGAATCCGTTGAAATAACCTTGCGCCTTGGTGTGGATTGGATAGGCCATTAGGCCGATGAATACCAAAGCAAGGGAAACAGACTTGGAGATCAAGGACCATGTTGCATGGCTTTGAGTAGCTCGACCGGGTAAGTAAGTGATTGGTTTCACAGTGCTTGGGATTTGCGATTAACTGAATTATTGAATGAATAAGGATAAAAATATCAAAAGTGGTTGCGATTTGGTTAACAGCATCACCAATGAAAATGGGCTGCCTGAAAAGCAGGCAGCCCATTCGTAAGATTCATAAGTTTACTACAGCTTCAATACTTCGGAGGTACCGTCAGGATAGGTCAGGGTAACCAGGTTGTCGCAGGTGCCAGAACCGTAATCGAATGAAAAGTTTTGATTGTTATCCACTACGGCTTCAATGTTACCCGAGGATATCCATAAGCAGGATGACTCGCGAACCAAGTCAATGATATTGGCATCGAATGTAGAACCATTGCTGAATGATCCCGTTGCGGTGCCGTTGATTTTGAAAATATCATCGTTGGAATCTTCTGTAGTGCTCAGTCCGGCCACCATTTCCCGTACTCGCATGCTGTTCCACTTTCTCCAAGTAACGCCGTCTTCGGCAGTGAGCTTCATATTGGTCTCCTCTACATTCCAATACATGTTTCCATCACCGTTCAGGCCCGCATTGGTGAGGGACCTAACTCCTTCAAGCGATTTACCATCTACCTTGTAGTTGAGGAAGGTGATTCGCATCACCGAACCGACTGCGAAGTGGTCATCCATGTAGTTCACCCTAATCACTCCCTCACGGTTCACTGAATCCAATCCAATAATTCCATTAAGAAAATCGATGTAAATGATTTTGTTGACCGTATCGTGGGTAACGACAGGTGCCAGCAAACCGCCACCGCTGTAACGTTGGTTTACTTGCCCTGTTTGATACGCTTCTACCGCAATTTTGTCGGCTACCTGGCCTTGGCCATTACCAAAAGCCGTTTGTCTTAGATTCGCATTGTTGTCGGCAGCTACTATAACAGCGTTATCTTCTTCTTTCGAACAAGATGTGAAGCCGATTGCCAGTACCGATAATGATAACATTAAAGTTTTAAATTTTTTCATGGGTATGGTTTTATTTATGTTGGTGTCTATCAGATTCAAATAAAAGCAAAATTGTGGTGGTATTCATTATAAAAATGTCATACAAAAATTATATGATATTGATAAACAATACTATAAAAGACTTAACGAATGTGTTTTGTATCACTTTTGTATCACATAAGATCTTTGAAGGAGAAGTATACAACGAGTGAATTCGAATGACCGATTGGCACAAAAAGCCATGGCTTGCATTTGATAACTTTCTTGAAATCAATATTATTAATCAACCGTTGAATGAACAATCGAGATGAATTGTCCATCCGATCATGGAACAAAAGAAATGGTGCATGTAGCACATTTGTGGTAAGAATATCAGGCCAATGTTGCGCGCCAATAGTTTAAACTTGCAAAGTGCTTTTTAGCAAAATAAGATTCTCTATCGGATTCGAGCTTTAAGTCTCGTAAGCATTTTGCAACCAACCATTTAAATCATTTCGCAACCGGTCAATATGAAAAAAACATTACTGCTTCTCTCTACCCTTTTCAGCGCCCTTTGTATGCCCACTATAGCCCAGCAAGTATCCTGGGCCATCGGCACCGGTAACTCCGGATCCGACCAGGGATATGACATCAGCAACGACTCGCTTGGAAACATTTATGTTACAGGGTGGTTCTCTGGTTCAGCATTGTTTGGCGGTCAAACCTTGGTGAGCGTGGGCCTGCAGGATGTTTTCTTGGCGTCTTACGATAGCAGCGGCAACCTTAATTGGGTTCGCCAGGCGGGAAGTGTTGCCAATGATGTGAGTGCTGGCATTGCCACCGCTCCTAACGGCGATACTTACATTACCGGTTGGTTCAAGGATACATGCAATTTTAACGGCAACATCGTCATCAGCCACGGAAGCTATGACATGTTCGTGGCCAAATACGATGTAAGCGGCACACTCCTTTGGGTACAAAGCGGAGGCGGCACCTTAGATGATTACGGCAACCGAGTGGCCATTTCCAGTGATGGTGGTGTAACCATCGCAGGAAGTTTCAAGAACATCTTTGACGCATCGGGCCAGCAAATGACCAGCAACGGAAACCGCGATGCCCTCATCTGTCATTACGACTCCAATGGTCAATTGGTGTGGATGCGCGGCATTGGTGGAAGCAGCGAAGACCGTGCTTATGGAATCATCCAGGATGCCAACGACAACTATTTCATCACCGGTCTGTTCAGCGATGTGGTCGATTTTGACGGCACTACCCTTACCTGCAACTCATTTTATGCAACCTACCTGGCCAAACTATCCAGCCAAGGAAATATCCTTTGGTCGGTTAAAGGAGATGCGGGTGCGAATGATTTTGCAAGAGGATTTGGTGTGATGGTGGATCTGCAAGGCAATGTGGTAACCAACGGATTCTACTCCGGAACCTTGAATATGGGCGGTGCCACCTTGGCCGCCTCTGGCGGACAATACGACCAGGATTCTTATCTGATCAAATTCACAAACAGCGGAACGCTTCTTTGGGCGCGAACTGCCGGTGGCAGCAGCACCGATCAAGGTCTAGACCTTCATCTCACATCCAACAACGAAATCCTGGCAGTCGGGTTTTTCCACGACGCGGCCAACTTCCAAAACACCACCATCACCGCTTCAGGACTCGCCGATGTGTATGTAGCCAAATATGATGGGTCAGGAAATGTAATTTCTGTTTCCGGTTTTGGTGGCTCTGGAAATGAATATGGATATGGTATTACTTCCGATGATGACGGCAATGTGTACCTGACCGGAGTGTTCACCGGTTCGAGCCAAATGGGATCCATCCCGTTGGTATCTAACGGTGGCAATGATATTCTCATCGCCAAAGTTTCGCTAACCCCGCTTGGCATCAACTCGCTTGCAGACGGCGTTGGATTTTCGATGTATCCCAACCCTGCAAACAACTGGTTTCAATTGGATTGCTCGGACTTAAAACAAAATCACAAAAATTTGCAGCTCGACATACAGGACCTCGCCGGCAGATCGCTTCGTACCATAAGCGAAGTTACCGAAGTCGAAAGAGTGGACATTTCGAATCTGCCAAACGGCCTGTACCTGGTGCGCTTATCAGGTTCCGGTTACTCCGCCGTAACCAAGTTGATCGTAGAGCATTGAACTGGATATTGCCTTCACAAGCCAACGATGTGACTGCAATCAATCGCACACACATGAAAATATCCGCTTGAAAAACGAAGCATTTACCTACCATCAATACGAACAATTGAACTGGTTGATCCAGGAGGAAACCAAAATCAACTCCACAATCAACCGGTTCATCATCCAACACATCCTAAACGGGAAAAAGAGTGAAGAGGTGCGCGTATTCGATATGGGTTTCGGCACCGGTTTGCTGCTTGAGATGCTGCAGGATGCACTCTCGCCCGAATATGAATCCATCACACTCGAAGGGTGTGAGCCCGCCACCAACCATTTCAAACATTTTGAATCTCGGAGCATTCAAAGTGGTCTGGCACAGACCCGGATATTCAACCAAACATTTTTGGAAACCTGCACGGATACGAAATTCGATTACCTGATTTCCGTTTACGTTTTTCCGCATATCAATACAGATGAGTTGGCAGATGTAGCCAACCGCATACACTCGATGCTGCGTGCAGATGGCAAGTTCATCCTGGTTGTTGCAAACGAAAACCAACTTTTAGCAAAACTGCATTCACATCCAGAGCTGGTCATTGAAAAAAGGACCGTTATGCGCAACGGCAACACATATCAGGAGTATGTGCATTACTCTGAAATTCCACAAATAGGATCCATTATTGACATCAACAGGGAAGAGCGATATTACCTTGAGCTTTTCCGCGAATTGGGTATGGAGGTTTCGTTTCAATCCACTTTGGATGACCAAGGTTTCCTATGCAGTTTCCTGGTTTTTTCAAAATCCGCCTCATAGCCTTGAATGGTACGAGGCATTTGTTGGAAATCCATATCCCCACCGGTTGCATATCCTATTGCCTGGAAACTTGCACTCATGCATTTTGCACGAAATACATATCGATTTCGCCTTTGTTCTTTGCAGGGATTTTTCCGCGGTACTCGCACTTGAACCGGTCTTTGACCAACTCGTAAACAGCCCCGCTGATATTCACCTTACCCACTTCGCCACTGGATTCCATCCTGGAGGCAATATTCACGGTATCGCCCCAAATATCGTAAGCGAATTTTTTCACGCCGACAATTCCCGCCACTGCTGGTCCGGTGTGTACACCGATCCGAATTTCAAAGAAAGGTTTGTTTTCCTTTTTACGGTCGTCGACATGCTGTAGCATGAATTGTTGGATTTCGATGGCTGCACTCACCACATCGGTTGCGTGGGTATCAT
>JBEAXM010000024.1:0-11854 GCA_041159805.1 Bacteroidota bacterium | reverse complement strand
TGGACGGTCAGGGTGATGAAATTCATTTAGATGTGGGGTTGTTGGTTGTAGGATACCGAAGAGGCTACTTTCCCATGTGGTCGCAGGAGTATGGTATCCAATGGCATTATCCTGACCCTCGAGCCATCATACCTTTTGAAAATTACAAGCCGTCCAAATCGTTGAGGCCGGTTCTCAACCGCAGGGAGTTTGAAATCCGTATTGATACGTCGTTCGAGGAAGTGATGCGTGAATGTTCAAAACCTCGTAGTGAAGACGACGGTGTTTGGATCTCCGAGGAGATGATACAAGTGTATACCTTAGCTCACCGATTGGGGTTTGCGCACTCTGTGGAGTCCTACAGGGACGGTGAGTTGGTGGGTGGGCTGTACGGAATATGTATCGGCGGTGTTTTTTTCGGTGAATCGATGTTTTCGAAAGTCCCCAACTCCTCAAAGGTGGCGTTTCATCACCTGATTCAGATTCTGGTTAAAAACGGTTTTCAGTTGCTCGACACCCAATATATGAATGATAATGTGGAGAGGTATGGGGCAATCGAAGTGCCACGAGATGAGTTCTTGCGAATGCTCAGTCAGGCCATCGATTTGGAGTGTCGTTTTACGCTTGAAGGCATTTGAAACAGCGGTTTTCAACCAGTTGTTGAAATGTTGCGGAATGGGGTGAGTCGGTTTTTCCTAATTTTGGATTCCTAACCCCACCCTCAAATGAAATTCTTCATCGACACCGCTAATCTAGCCCAAATCAAAGAAGCCCAGGAACTTGGAGTTCTTGATGGCGTAACCACCAACCCTTCACTCATGGCCAAGGAGGGTATTCGCGGCGATGAGGCGGTAAAGAAGCATTATGTGGATATCTGCAAGCTTGTGCCTGATGGCGATATCAGTGCAGAGGTGATATCGACCGATTTTGATGGAATGGTTCGAGAAGGTGAAATGCTTGCCTCTCTTCATCCTCAAATCGTAGTCAAGATTCCAATGATCAAGGATGGGGTTAAAGCACTAAGATATTTCTCATCCAAGGGTATCAAAACCAATTGCACATTGGTTTTTTCACCTGGACAGGCCTTGTTGGCTGCCAAGGCAGGGGCTACCTATGTTTCGCCGTTCATAGGGCGCTTGGATGATGTCAGCTATGATGGTGTGGAACTCATTGAGCAAATCGTCCACATTTACGATAATTACGGATACGAAACCCAAGTGCTTGCGGCATCCATCCGTCATGCGATGCATATCATTCGATGCGCTGAGGCGGGGGCTGATGTGGCAACATGCCCCTTGTCTGCGATAACGGATCTTTTAAAGCATCCGTTGACCGATATCGGACTGGCCAAGTTTCTGGCTGATGCCAAGGGTTGATTTTTAGTGGTTTGGCCTTGTTTTTGTGAGAGGGTGGTCATGCCATTCACAGCACCCTTTTTCTTATTTTTGCAATCAAGTGGTCGAGAAGGTACTTGGCCCACTAAATCACTGAAAACAAGAAAGCTATGTCACAGGTGGAAATGAAAATGCCCAAGATGGGTGAGAGTGTGGCTGAGGCAACCATCATCAAATGGTTGAAAAAGGAAGGGGATCAAGTGGCGGTGGATGAATCCGTTTTGGAAATAGCCACCGATAAGGTGGATTCCGAAGTTCCGTCTTCCGTTGCAGGAACCATTTCCAAGATATTGTTCAAGGAGGGTGATGTTGTTCAGGTTGGAAGCGTTATCGCCCTGATCGAATCAGGTGCATCTGTATCCCCGTCGGTGTCTTCATCACCTGCTGTTGCTGCACCCGTTGCAACAGCTACTACGACCCCGGCTGCCATTCCATTTGCACCAACACCTGTTAGTTCTCCAGCCGCTCCTGTTGCCAATACCGAAGGTAGATTCTACTCCCCCTTGGTGCGTACCATCGCCAAGGAGGAAAAGATCAGCCAGTCGGAGCTCGATGCCATCCCCGGTACGGGTGCCGAAGGTCGTGTAACCAAGAAGGATGTGATGATGTTTTTGGAGCGTCGTAAATCCGGAGCACACAATGTTGCAGTTGCCCAAGCGCCTTCGCCTGCTGCCGCTACTCCTGTAATTCCTGCAGCTTCCCCTACTACTGCTGCTACTGGTACTGGTGTTGGTGTTTCCCTTAGCGGTGATGTGGAAATCATCGAGATGGATCGCATGCGTAAGATCATCGCTGAGCACATGGTGATGTCGAAGCGCACCTCTCCACACGTTACCTCCTATGTTGAAGCCGATGTCACCAACCTGGTGATGTGGAGGAATAAGGTGAAGAATGCATTCGAAAAGCGGGAGAATGAAAAGATCACTTTCACACCCATATTCATCGAAGCAATCGCCAGGGCAATCAAGGATTTTCCAATGATCAATGTGTCGGTGGATGGTACGAATATCATCGTTAAAAAGAATATCAACATCGGCATGGCCGCCGCTCTTCCATCGGGTAACCTCATCGTTCCAGTAATCAAGAATGCCGACAGGATGAACCTTCTTGGTCTCACCAAATCGGTTAACGATTTGGCAAGCCGTGCTCGCGCAGGCAAGCTGGCTCCCGAGGAAATCCAGGGAGGCACGTATACCTTGACAAACGTTGGAAGCTTCGGAAACGTGATGGGGACTCCCATAATCCCGCAGCCACAAGTGGCAATCATGGCAGTTGGAGCCATCCGCAAAAAGCCGGCTGTGATTGAAACACCATATGGTGATACACTTGGCATCAGACACATGATGTTCCTTTCACACTCTTACGACCATCGGGTGATTGACGGCGCCTTAGGCGGCAGCTTTGTTCGCCGCGTTGCCGACTACCTCGAGCAATTTGATATCAACCGCGAAATTTAACCTGTTAAACATGAATCCCAGCAAAATGAAACTCCATTCATCGATTCGTTGTCTGTTCGCCATCCTAGCTGTATTGGCATCAACTGTATTTTCATTCGCTCAAACAAACAAAAAAGGTACGATACCCAAGTTGACCAAGGAACAAGCGGCAGAAACAAAGAAAGTTGCTGCAGAAATGTACAAAGTCCCCAATTGGGTGGGTGCCCGTGAGCAATACAAATTGTTGGTCAATTACGACCCCGAAGACGTTGAATTCCTTTACCGTTATGGGCTTTGCATAGTCAACTCGAACTCTGATAAGAACGAGGCCATCGCAGTGTTGACCAAAGCAGCTGATAAGAAAGATGCTCCAAAGGATGTTTACTTCCAGTTGGGACGGGCTTTACTGGGTGCGGGTTTGTATGATGAGGCAATAGATGCTTTTGATAAGTTCAAGGAGCTGAACAAAGGCCAGATCAATCCCAAGTTGAATTTTGAAATGTTTCAGGAGTATTGCTATAACGCCAAGGAGTTTGTCAAAAAACCGTTGGAAGTGAAGTTCACTAATCCGGGTAAGAGTGTCAATTCCCCTGGCATGGATTACGCTTGTGTTTCAATGGCGGTAGACACTGTCGTTTTTTTCACATCTGGTCGGAAGGGTAACATGGGTGGAATGACCGATGATTTCGGCGAAGTGCTTCCTGATGTTTATTTCAGCTCTAAAACGGATTCGGGCTGGACAAAAGCAAAGAATGCCGGCATCTCCATCAACTCCGAGTTTTATGATATTTCCACTGGAATGAACACCAATGGCGACAAGCTCTTTGTTTACAAGGAAGACGGTATTGCCCTTGGTGATATTTATGTCTCGGAGCAGCAAGGAAAGACATGGATGAAGGCCACCTTGTTGGACGAATCCATGGCCACCAAAACATTGGAGTTTGGAGCATGCATGACCAACGATGGTAAGCGTGTGTTTTTTGCTGCGGAAGGATTGAAGGGAGGATTGGGTGGCAAAGACATCTATATGATGGAAAAGGACGAAGCCGGAAAATGGGGTGCACCCGTGAATCTCGGAAGTACAGTAAACACCAAATACAATGAAGACAATCCTGTTATTTGGCACGATGGCAAAACCCTTTTCTTTGCTTCACAGGGACACACCAGCATGGGAGGTTACGATATTTTCATGACCTCTAGGTCATCCTCCGCATCAGCTTGGGAAAAGCCATACAACATCGGCTATCCCCTCAACAACGCTCTGGATAATCAGTATTTCACCCTTGCTGCCAATGGTCGTACAGGGTACGTAGCCGATTTCAAGCAGGGTGGCATGGGTGATCTCGACATTTGGTATTTCTCGTTGAATGAGCCATTGGTGAAAAACGGAGGTACATTGTTCCGTGCCACAATCGTTAATGCCATGGGGCTCCCTGCAAAGGATGCCATGTGCAGTGTTGTGAAGGAGTCCACAGGTGAAATCATCGCCATCATGGAGCCTGCAGGACCTGCTTCCCAGGTATTCGTTTTACTCTCTCCCGGAACCTATAAATTGAAAGCGCGTTCTGCAAAAATGGGTCGATTGGAAGAGGAAATCATAGTGGTTGGCGACGAGGGCGAGAAGGGTATTCGTCGGGAATTGAAGCTTCAACAAAATCCGTCCGATAAAGTCAAATAATAGTTCGACATGCATATAGCGCTTGACCGCCCCCTGGCATTTTTTGATCTGGAAACAACTGGGGTTACGGTTGGTGCTGATCGTATCATCGAATTCTCCGTCATACGAATCAGTAAGGAGGGGGTACGGGATGATTTTCACTCAAAGGTGAATCCAGGAATTCCTATTCCCGCCATGATCACACAACTTACCGGCATCTCGGATGCCGATGTGAAAGGCATGCCTTCCTTCCAGGATATTGCCCCCAAACTGAAGGAGTTTCTCGAAAATTGCGACTTGGCTGGATATAATTCAAACCGATTTGATGTTCCTTTCCTAGTGGAGGAATTTCATCGGGTTGGGATTGATTTTTCACTTGTGGGTCGTCGTTTGCTGGATGTACAGAACATCTTTCACAAGATGGAGCCACGAACCTTATCGGCCGCTTATAAGTTTTACTGCGGTAAGGATCTTGTCAATGCCCATTCTGCCGATGCTGATACCTTTGCAACCTATGAGATATTCAATGCCCAGATGCAGCGTTATGAGGATTTGAAAGGCAAGGACATGGACTACCTGCATAAGTTCACCAATATGCATAACACGGTTGATTTGGCTGGAAGGTTGGTATATGATGAGAATGGACGGGAAATCGTCAACTTCGGAAAGCACAAAGGGAAATACGTGATGGATGTGTTTCAGGCGGAGCCATCCTATTATGATTGGATCATGCGAGGTGATTTTTCCCGTGATACGAAATCGGTTTTCGAAAAGCTATGGCAACGACACCAGTCAACCAAGTTGGATCAGTTAAAAAGCAAATTCAACGGATAAAAAAAGGCGGATGATGAGTCCGCCTTTTAAGTGGTTAAGCCCCTTTTTTATTTAATTATGTAGTACTTTTTGGCTGTGCCATCACTGTATTTACAGATGATGAGACCAGAAGCGTTTTCATCGACTTCCCTACCTAACACGTCACAAGTACTGATAATGGTTTTTTCATTCTGGATTCCAGTGGACTCTCCGATTCCAGTTGGATTGTTGGTTACCGAAACCAAGTAGGTGTAATCGGTACTGAAAATATTTGGACCATAATAATCACCCACACGGAATATGAGCATGTAGGGTTGCGACCTTACTTCTGCTTGGGTTGGGTACCAATCAATAACCGTAGTAGTGGAGGAAACGGTTCCGTTGGAGGTGAATGGTGGGTTGGAGGTGATAGCGGCAGGTGTTGTAGCTAATAAAGCGTCTCCTGATACTGCAACATCAATCGCACCGTTGTCGGGATTTGTAGTTTCAAAAACAAAGGATAAATGTTGGCCTGGTTGTACTTGTATAGGACTTGATTGATTGTTGTTTGTTGGATTGGAAAGTCGATTTACACTGGGCGTCGCATTCACAACAATTGGAGCATTCGGACTGGGTAATACGATCAGTTGCATATCCCTACGGATGTATCCGATGGGTTGCCCGTTTCGGTATTCTATGGCTTTAACGGATATTTGAAAGTTGCCTATGGCAATAGGCGTGAATGTGATTTCACCCGTTGTTGGATTAAGGGTGAACGGATTGGATGGGTCCGATGGAGGTAACGCGTAAGGCAAAATGGGTATTCCAGTGGATAAGGAGGTTGGGCTTACGTCTAGCGGTATATCCATGATCCAGGAGAGTGAATCACCATCGGCGTCAAATGGCGTTGGATTATAGCTGAAAGGAACGCTGTCTTGAGCTATGGTTATGGGGTCGTTTAAGAACTCGGGAGAGGAATTGGTTGGATCAGCCCAAATCAAAGCGTCCAAAAACATGGATCTGGTGTCTGGTTGAGGCAGGTTGAGTATGGCGCTGTTGCGACAACAGGTTGAATAGAAAGCAATGAATGAACCTGCATAAGGGAAAGTCACAGTATCAGTATAAATATATTTTTCAACCCCATTACCCATCCCAATAGCAGGTTGGCATGTAGGATAAATAGTTAAACCCACCAATTGGATGTTTGTTACTGCGTCAATAAAGTCAATCTGTGCACCTGGACTGATTGGAATACCCAATGTGTCTCTGTAAAGTGTCAATGTTATCTCGTAATTAAGTCCTCCGATGTTACGGGCAGTTATTTGGCCTCCCATCAAGTGGGATGAGATAGATGAAAAAGAAAGAAGGGTAAAAGATAAAAGTAGGAATGCCTTTTTCATGCGAACGCTGATTTTAGGGTAAATGTAAAGAACATACTATAGACTACCAAAAGCAGGAATGGGTTGCATAGGCACTTAAAACCATAAAAAAAGCCCTTCCGAAGAAGGGCTTTTGGATTATCGGGTTGGTTTTTACGATTATTGCTTCACGAAACGAACGCGTGAAACATCCTGACCCATACGCGCATTCAGGTTGTAAACTCCTGCTGAAACGCTGGAAAGGTCGATTGAAACGGTTTTAGAACCGGCAGTTACATCGATATTCAAGGTTGTAACAGACTTGCCAGCGATATCGGTTACTTCAATAAACACAGAACCATTGGTGTTGGCTCCGATGTTGAAGTTTAGCTCATTAGTGGCAGGAACTGGGCGAAGTTGCGAG
Source organism: Bacteroidota bacterium (assembly GCA_041159805.1). Lineage (GTDB taxonomy): Bacteria > Bacteroidota > Bacteroidia > AKYH767-A > OLB10 > JALRAP01. The sequence continues at coordinate 4,814 of JBEAXM010000024.1, read as the reverse complement.
ATGCCAAAACCGTTGCTATTGATATCAGATAGGCCAGTTGCACAAGCAGGTGAACCTGGGGCATACACAATCACTGGAATAGAAGCTCCTGTAATGGTACAGCTGGGATCCAACTGCAATTGGGTCATGAACGTGCCGGGACTTACAGCCACTGTTCCGTTTCCGAAGATCACCGGTGTCCAATAGTACGTGCCATATGGGACTTGGGCGGATCCTATCAGGGAGCCATTATTGACATAGTTACGGAAACTCGTTGCCGGAGCAGGATTTTGTACCGAGTATCCAGCAATCAAAGCTGGGTTATTGATAGGGTCGTTCGATCCAAGCAAATCGGCATTGGAAATCACCCAGCCAAGTCCGGATACCAAACCTACGGTAGGAGTAACAACACCTGTGATATCGAAACGAACGGTATCGTTAGGGCAAACAAAAGTTGCATTGGCTGAAGAAGTTCCAATAGTAACTGTGGGGTCGGTGCAAGCAATGGTTTGCTGTTGGGTCACTTCAATAAGGTATTGTCCATTGGAAATCGTTCCAACGAAGTTGAACCCATCAATCATCATGTAATACGTTACCCCAGGTGAGGTGTTGAAAGTCAAGCCGGCAGGGTAAGGTGGGTTGCCGTTGGCTCCTGAGCTTGGACCATCCTCGTTACAAACGTAAGGCACCAATGAACCACAGGCACCGGTGTAAATTGCAATCTGGGTGTCACCATCATCAATGTAGTTGGTTATTCCAGGTCCGTCGGCGGTTTCAATGAAGTATTTTCCGCCATCACCTACAAATGTAAACCACATGGTGTTCTCAAGTGATGGTGCGGTTCCGGATCCGTTTGGCTCTCCGAAACATTCGTATCCTACTGTAGGGTCAGATGCATTGGTTGTTGCTGTTGTGTTGTCGTAGGGGCCTAGCACAGTTGTTGTGCCGATGGGTTGGCCGAAGGCAGATTGGATGCTGATCGCACCAGAGCAGTCGTCGTTGACTGGCTGGGCAATAGCTGAACCGGCTGCAAATACTCCGGCAATAACGAATAGGTTTTTCAAAGTAGTTTTTTTCATTTGTTTTTTGGATTTGTGTTTATTGGATGTTATTGATCTTAATTTTTGATTGCGATTGTTGATTTTCTGCCAGTCTCAGACGAAATGGAAACCACATAGACTCCTTTGGCCAGATTCGCGGTTTGTATGGATGTTTTGTTGGATGACAAAGGTGCGAATGATTTTTTATCGGACCACACCAACCTTCCCGAAATGTCATGTAATTCAACAGTGCCGCTCTCACTTGATGAGGTGAAATAGGATATTGTCAATACATCTTGGAAAGGGTTGCCATTAACAATAATGTTTCCATTGTTGTCAGCCAACTCCGGATTCAATCCGGATAACATCATGCATGCGACAATGAAATCAGGTATTCCATAACCCAACAAGGAATCGGGGTTGCTGGCTATGGATCCGCTTTGGCGGATGGCATCAATGAGGGCTTGACTGTTGGAGTTTGGGCTGCATTGCCAAAGTGTTGCCACCATTCCGGCAATCAAAGGCGAGGAAAAGGATGTGCCACTTGCTCCAAACACGCCTGTTCCATTCCAAGGGTCAGCTACAATGGTGCCAAAACCCTGAGCGGAAACATCGGGTTTAACGCGCCCATCGGCCGACGGACCTTTACCACTGAATCCTACATTTAATCCGGAGGCATCTACGGCCCCAACGGCAAGAATGCTGTCGGCGTCAGCAGGGGCACTGATTCGAAACCAGCTTCCGTTTCCCTCGTTCCCTGCACTGTTGCAAACCACCATTCCTTTCGATGCTGCTATATCGGCAGCAATGGATATCGGTGTGGTGTTGCCATCCAAGTTCGCATACGTATGGTTTTGTGCCGGATTGTCGAACACGGTGTATCCAAGGGATGAGTTGATGATGTGTACCCCAGCACTGTCGGCATACTCTGCTGCAGAGGCCCAATTGTATTCTTCTATAATGGCTTCTGCAGGGGCGTTTTCAGACCGGAGCAAGTGGAACGAGGCGTGGGGAGCCGTGCCAATGAGCTCGCCTGGTGAATTGCCTCCAATAACGGATAAGACCATGGAGCCGTGAGCATCATCATCAAACACATCTTGTTCGTTGTCCACAAAATCCCAGGTGGACAGGATACGTCCGCTGGCGAACAAGCTATCCAATGGCGCAATGTTGTTGGCATTGCTGAATCCTGCATCCAGAACGGCTATGATGATTCCTTGACCAGTGAATCCTGCATTATGCATGGCATCGCCTCGCAGCATGGCTATCTGGTTTGAAGAGCTGCCATAGTTGAAAGCAGTGGTGCGGTTTGTAACCGGTTGAATGTTTTTGATTTCATTCACCTCAACCTCCATCTTTCTGCTCGGCGTTTCGGGTGTTGAGGATGATCTACCAACAGATGTTGATCCGATTACAAATGGTAATGCCTGGATTGCGCTCAACATGGAAGGGCTACTGACCTCAACAGTTACAGAATTGAACCATTTGGAACGGTTCAGGATCGTTGCTCCGGTATTGGCAATGGATGCGATGTAGGAAGGGTTGACGGGAAGGTCCTGTGTGGTGATGGAAATGTTTTGGTTGTTCCTTCTGGAAATTGCGGCCGGACTAAGGAATGCCGTGGGATTACTGATGGAGTAGGGGGAGTTGTTCTTGTCGCTAAGGAAAATCACATGGCGGCTGCTTTGGGCAAATGCCTCCGAAGCGAATAGTAGAATCGTTAGGATATGTAAAATGCTTTTGTTCATGTGATCAATTGCTGAATGAAATCAGTTTTTGGATGTATCGGGTTTGCGAACGAATCGCACCGGGGCTGTTGAATTCCTTTTCGATGTATGTGGCTTCCTTGTACACCATGCCGATGCCCGTTGCATAACGCTCCAATTCAAATCTTTTTTCCAATAGGTCCTCGTAATCATCTTGCAAAACCGTTATCGTCGAGTCCAGACTGAAACTGTTTATGGTGTATGGTTGGTGAATTGCCGTATAGGTATAGGTTTTTTCCTGTTGTCCGTTGAACAGGTTGCCATTCCATTCGAGCCCCAGGGTGATGGGGAACCGTAATTTGACGTAGGTGTTGTTCTCCTCGTTGTTTTCAAAACGATCTTTCATCAAGTTGGAGGTCCACACGTCATTGATGACCCATGCTGCACTGGAGTCGGACCTGACGTACCTTTCGAGTCGTTGGGTGGGCCTACCGGCAATGTCGGTGAAAGTGGACTCGATGAGTTCCTTTAGTTGGTAAGAGGTGGTGTCTTGAATGCCGGTGAATTCGTCCTTTACGATGAGTTGAACATCATAAACCACTTCATGCCCCACATTGGTAGGGACATATTGGTAGTGGAATCCTTGTTGGGTTACGGGTGGCTGTGGTTCCTCCTCCTTGCAGGATGACAGGTAAGCAACCACAGAGGTCAAAATAAAAAACAAGTAAACTGATTTTCGGTTCATGGTTCCTCCTTCATGATGAATCCTCCACCAATCACATCATCGTCTTCGTAGAAGACTGCGCTTTGACCTGGTGCAATGGCGGAAACATTCCTATGGAATAACACCGATACCTGGTCGCCGGTTTGCTCGATGGTGGAGTTTGTTCCAGGATCCTTGTAGCGGATCTTGGTGATGGCCTCTGTTTGAGGTGGGATGGTTTCATACTTGACAGTGTTCACATTACGAACGCGCATCGCCTTTTTATCCAGATCCTCGTACCTGCCCAGAACCACTGTATTGGTTTCGGGTTTGATGCTGGTGACATACATGGGTTCACCAAATGCAACCTCCAAACCTTTTCGCTGACCTATAGTGTAGAATGGGTACCCTTTGTGCTTTCCAAGTACTTTTCCATCCGTGGATACGAATGATCCCCCATCCACCTTTTCGGCTAGCCCAGGTACACGATGTTTCAGGAATGAACGGTAATCATTGTCGGGTACAAAGCAGATCTCGTAGCTTTCACTTTTGTTTGCGAGCTCCTTGAATCCCCAGTCGGCCGCCATTTTCCTGATGGCGGATTTTTCAAAACCGCCAATAGGGAACATGGTCTTTGAAAGCAGCTCCTGCCTCAATCCCCACAGCACGTAGCTCTGGTCTTTGGTGTGGTCTACCCCTTTTGAAATGACGTGTCGGCCGTTTTCTGTTCGTAGTTGTGCGTAATGGCCGGTTGCTATGAATTCGCAATCCAGCAATTCAGCGCGTTTATACAGCGCCTCCCACTTGATGTGGGTGTTGCACATGACACAAGGATTGGGTGTACGACCGGAGATGTATTCGTCAACAAAATTATCAATGACCGACTCGCCAAACTCCTCACGGATATCAAGTATGTAGTGGTGAAAACCTCGGTTCACTGCAATTTCCCGTGCATCATTGATAGAATCCAAGCTGCAGCAGCCCGTTTCTTTTTTGCCGGCTCCTGAAGATGTGTAATCCCATGTTTTCATGGTGATGCCAACAACTTCCCAACCTTGGTCGTGAAGCATCATGGCAGCAACGGAACTGTCAATGCCACCACTCATCGCCACCAATATGCGTCCGTGCTTACTCAATTTGAAACCAGAATAAAGTTAAAAGCGAATATACTGAAAGATCGCCTAGAAAGTAGGTGGAATCACCTTATTTCGTGGTGGTTTTGATCAATTTACCCTTGGTGTAGGTTTGGACCGAATCCACTCCGCCGTATTCGTTGGTGTACATCCAGTTACCATTCATAAGCCCCTTCGAATAGGTTCCTTTAATGAATGGTTTGCCGCTGGGATGGTTTATCACTGATTCACCATCCAGTGACCCCGACTTGTA
>JBEAXM010000018.1:0-5534 GCA_041159805.1 Bacteroidota bacterium | reverse complement strand
ATGATACCCACTCAAATATGGATGAGGAACATCAGGAAAATCCAGCTATTCAAAAGAGTCAAAACGAAAAAAAGCTTTTGAAACCTGAAACCAAAGCAAGACCTAAAGAGACCATCATAACAGAAACAGAGCAGACTGTAGCCACAAATTCTCCCAAAGCCAAGCCGACAGAAACCCCAAAGAAAAAAGATACCGAGGTAAAGCCCCAATTGAAAACAGGACCTGAGCTACCTAAAGTAAACCAGGGCGCATTATTCAAGAAAAAAAGTGAACATCATGGTGGTAATAGTAACGGTGTTAATGGTGGAGGAGGCACCGGAACGGGTCAAGGAAGTGGTGATGGTTCAGGTATAGGCCCATATAGCGGAAGTGGTAGCGGTGGCGGAAGTGGTAGCGGTAACGGACCAGGAGTAGGAGTAGGAACCGGATTCGATTTAACCGGAAGAAACTGGAGGAAAAAACCAAGCTTGGAAGACAACTCGCAAGAAACCGGCAAAGTGGTAATTGAAATCGTAGTGGATAAAAATGGCAATGTAATCGAGGCAAACGGCCCTGCACGGGGCTCCACCACCCAATCGCCCAATTTAATTAAAAAAGCCAAGGAGGCCGCCCTACAAGCCAAGTTCAGTCCAAGTGCCGAGGGTGTTGAAGAGCAACGCGGCACCATCACTTTTGACTTCCGTGTGAGGTGATATGACCTACGGCGAATGCCTTGAATACCTTTACAAGCAGCTGCCGATGTTCCACCGCATCGGACCGGCTGCCTACAAGGCGAACCTCGACAACACCATTCACATCATGCAAATGCTCGGCAGTCCCGAGCGAGGATTCAAATGCATCCATGTGGCGGGAACCAACGGAAAAGGATCCACCTCCCACCTGCTGGCCTCCATTTTGCAAGAGGCGGGATACAAAACAGGGCTGTTCACCTCACCACACCTAAAAGACTTCCGAGAACGCATTCGGATCAACGGCAAGATGATCTCCAGAAAAAAGGTGGTTTCCTTTGTGGAGCGTTACCGCGATGGGTTTGAATCGATAAAGCCCTCCTTCTTCGAATGGACTGCCGGACTGGCATTCGATCATTTTCGCAATTCCAAAGTCGACATAGCCGTGATTGAAACCGGCTTGGGCGGCCGACTCGACTCCACTAACGTAGTTAACCCCTTGGTGTCGTTGATCACCAATGTGCAATGGGATCACATGAATCTTTTAGGTAACACTCTGCAAAAGATTGCAACTGAAAAAGCAGGCATCATCAAACCCGGCGTTCCGGTAATCATTGGAACAACACAGAAGGAAAGTCTTGACGTGTTTAAAGCAGTGGCCGCTAAAAATCATTCTCAAATCAGTTTTGCGGATAAACGTTATCACGTTTACGAAGGCAAAAATCCCGGTATGTTCCATTATAAAAAAACCAAAGAAGACAAGACATACGTAATACGGTGTGGATTGGAAGGTGCATATCAAAAAAGGAATTTGCCCGCCGTGCTGCTCACGATTGATGAATTGAAAAGCCAGGGAATCAAAATACCGGTCACCTCGATTAAAAATGGAATCAAGCATGTAAAGACCAACACGGGGATTCGTGGCCGTTGGGAAACACTCGGAAAAAAACCATTGATCATTGCCGACACTGCACATAACAAAGATGGTTTGATGGCAGTCATGCAAGAGCTTAAAAAAATCAAATATGCAAAACTGCATGTGGTATTGGGGGTGGTGAATGACAAGGATGTTCGTGCCATGCTTTCATTATTTCCAAAAAATGCCGTCTACTACTTTTGCAAGCCGAACATCCCTCGAGGCATGGATGTGGATGCGTTGATGGCACAGGCCGAAACTCTCCGCATGTACGGAAAAAGCCACAATTCGGTGAAACGGGCGTTGCGGGCGGCGAAAAACAAGGCCCAGCCAAAAGACCTTATCTATGTGGGTGGCAGCACTTTCGTGGTGGCAGAAGCGATATAATCCGCTTTGTGATAAAAGTCGCATACAGTTGTGCTCCAATCCTTAGATATTTGCAACCGATTGGCATTTTGAACGCATGGATATTTTAGGATACGTAGGAGCCGTTTTGATGGGCGTTTCTCTCGGATTTTTCGGAGGAGGTGGATCTATTCTTACTGTGCCCATCCTGGTATATCTGTTCAACATTGACCCTGTGTTGGCAACGGCCTATTCCCTTTTCATCGTAGGTGTCACCAGTTTGGTAGGCTCCTTCAGTCACATGAAAATGGGCAATATTGATTTCCGAACAGCCCTCGTATTTGGTATTCCTGCAATCATCAGTGTGTATTTAACACGACGCATGTTGCTTCCAGCGATTCCTGAAAACCTTTTCACGATTGGTGAATTGGAAGTGAATAAATCTTTGGGGTTGCTCTTACTTTTCGCCATCATCATGCTTTTGGCCTCTTGGTCGATGATACGGCCTTCGCGTAATTCCAATAATGAACCCGTTCAAAACAGCGGATACAACTATCCATTGATATTGACGGAAGGTGTTGTGGTTGGGGTGGTAACAGGGTTGGTTGGTGCCGGAGGCGGTTTCCTGATCATTCCTGCGTTGGTATTGCTCGGAGGATTGGAAATGAAAAAAGCGGTAGGAACGTCGCTTTTCATGATTGCACTCAAATCATTGATTGGATTCACCGGGGACTTGTCAGGCAAGTTAATCATTGATTGGCATTTCCTCATCATGTTTTCCGTCATTGCCATTATAGGCATCCTGGCAGGAAGCGTATTGTCAAAGCGTGTTTCCAATGAAAAACTAAAGCCTGCATTTGGCTGGTTCGTTTTGGCCATGGGGACTTACATTTTACTTAAGGAAACCATTTGGGCTGGATAACACACCACGTGTTTATGCCTTAGATCAAAATAAATTACATGTCAAAAATCAAAATCCTGATTCCTACCGACTTTTCGGTACAATCCGAGTACGCCTTTGTGCTTGCTAAACGGCTTGAAGAAAAAATCCCGCTCGACATCCATTTCCTTCACGTATTGCAGGTGCCGGATACGGTTACCATGGATCCTTCCGGAGCAATTGTCACTTGCGGTGACATTGATGCCGGCTTTGTGGAACAACAAAAAACGATTGCACTCAGAAAACTCGATGAAATCCATCAGCAGAATAAGGGTAGTGTATCCACACATCTGCGACTTGGAAAACTGACCGATGAAATCACGTCCTTTGCCCACAACCACGGATTCCATATGATTGTGATGGGCACCAAAGGCGCATGGGGCTTGCAGGAAAAGCTATCAGGGTCCGAAACACAAACGATTGCCCGGATGTCAGACATCCCATTGCTTTCCATGATGTGCGATAGGAGTGATTTGGAAGTCAAGAACATGTTGCTTGTGCACGATTTCACTCGACCTGAATTTGAAAACCTCAATATATTCCGGCTTATTGCGGATTCATTCGGCGCCAAAATTCATTTGTTGCAAATAGTGTCGGATAGCTCCAACCATGCCGACATACATATGGCAATGGATACCTTTGCCTCCTTGAACAACCTCAGCAACTATCAAGTTCATCTGCTAAACGACAAGGATGTGGAAAAGGGAGTGACCCACTTCAACCAGATGCATAACATGGACATCGTTTGCATCGGAACGCATGGAAACAAGGGTGTTGAGCGCATCATTCACCCTAGTGCCACTGAAAAACTAGTCAATCATCTGTTTAAACCCATCCTATCCTTCCATCTCAAAAACTCATGAGTATCATCGAAGCAATCCAGCAACCTTGGCCATGGTATGTATCAGGATTCCTGATTGCCGCCACAATGTTCACCCTACTTTACTTCGGACAATCATTCGGGTTTTCTTCCAACCTGCGCACCATCTGTGCCGCAGCAGGTGGAGGTAAAAAAGTGAAATTCTTCGACTTCAATTGGAGAACGCAAATATGGAACCTGATGTTTCTGATTGGTGCCACCATAGGTGGGTTCATCGCAGCGCAATTCCTTTCCAATGGACAACCCGTCCTGATTTCGGATTCAACGATTCAGGACCTGTCAGCCATGGGCTTTGCCGCTCCTGCCGGAGCACAACCCGATGAACTGTTCAATTGGGATGCGGTTTTCTCAATGAAAGGTTTCCTCATACTTGCCGTTGGCGGTTTCATGGTAGGTTTCGGTTCACGCTGGGCGGGAGGTTGCACTTCTGGCCATGCAATCAGCGGATTGTCTGACTTGCAACTTCCATCACTGATAGCCGTTGTAGGATTCTTCGCCGGCGGATTGATCATGACTCACCTTCTAATGCCTCTGATTTTTTAAAATCAAACCATGAAATACCTTAAGTTCATCATTGCAGGAATCGTATTCGGAATCGTAATGGCCAAGTCGGAGGCCTTCTCTTGGTTCCGTATCCAGGAAATGTTCCGCTTCCAAGCGTTTCATATGTATGGTATCATCGGGACCGCCGTAACACTGGGTGTGTTGGGTGTATATCTGATCAAGAAGTATGGCATCAGAGATTTCAGCGGAAACCCCATCAAGTTTTTTCCGAAAGAAAAGGCATTCATACGTTACATTGGAGGTGGCACCATTTTCGGGCTGGGCTGGGCCTTATCGGGAGCCTGTCCGGGACCAATGGTGGTTAACATCGGCTACGGATACCTGAGCATGATTGTGGTATTTGTATTTGCGATCATTGGAACGTATTTTTATGGAATAATCAAAAACAAGATGCCTCATTGAAGGCATTAGCAAATGAATCAGGATCCAGAGCTCGATGAAAGAATAAAATCCCTCGGACGAACCGTGGGCATGATGCTCAAGGTCATTGTCGGCTTGGTGCTATTGGTCATGATGCTTTTCAGCTACATCGCATACACCGGCAAGGGAACATGGTTCTTTGAAAAGGAACCTGCAGTATCTGAAACAATCTCCGCTAATGAAAAGCCAATAGCTGCCAAAGACACCTTTTGGCATGCACCGGATATCGCTTCGTTGGATGGAAATCCTGCTAAAGAGCAAATACTGCTTGGAAAGGATTTGATTGCAAACACCTCGAAATATTTCGGACCGAAAGGCATAGTGAAAGCCAATGCCACCAATGGATTGAATTGTCAGAACTGCCATTTGGATGCGGGCACACGCGTTTTCGGTAACAACTATGGCTCCGTTTTTTCCACTTACCCCAAATACCGACCAAGATCCGGCACCATCGAAAACATTTACAAACGTGTAACCGATTGCTTTGAACGCAGTCTGAATGGAACTGCTCCCGATTCGGGATCAAAGGAGATGGAAGCCATAGTGGCATACATCAACTGGTTGGGCAAGGATGTCGAGCAGGGTGAAAAAGCGGCAGGATCCGGATTAAAGGAGCTGGCTTTCCTCGATCGGGCTGCTGACCCCGTTAAAGGCAAGGTTGGATATGAAAAGCATTGTGTTTCGTGTCATACCACATCCGGACTGGGCATGTTGAATGCGGACTCATCGGGATATATGTATCCACCCCTGTGGGGCCCCAACAGCTACAACTCGGGTGCCGGATTATTCCGTATGAGTAGC
>JBEAXM010000288.1:0-4734 GCA_041159805.1 Bacteroidota bacterium | reverse complement strand
TTCTCCGTATCCTTGGGGCGGTCCGTACATCCGCAACAGTCGTGGTTGTTTCCTAGGTAACTTCAAACCAATGCGTGGAAATTATTTGGATGATGGCGGTTTCTACACCGTTTCCGCGACCTCTTACTGGCCCAACGATTATGGTTTGTACAACATGGCTGGAAATGCCTCGGAGTGGACGAGCAATGCATATGATGAGTCTGCCTACAATTTCCAGCATGACCTGAACCCCGACTATTTTTATGAGGCCAAGGATTCCGACTTGCCTGTAATGAAGAGGAAAGTGATTCGCGGCGGTTCGTGGAAGGACGTTGGATACTACCTTCAAACAGGAACACGTTCTTATGAGTACCAAGACACTGCAAAAAGCTATATCGGCTTCCGTTGTGTAATGGATTTCATGGGTCGTGACAAGTCCGATTTTTAATAAATCAGAAATTTAATAATTCAATCAACCTATACATTAACTCAAAAAAAACAAAACAAAAATGGGATTAGCTGCAATTACCCAAGGCAAGGGTTTTAAGAACATGATGGCCAAACTGTATGGTTTTGGCGCGGCGATTGTAATCGTGGGAGCTCTTTTTAAGATTCAGCACTGGGAAGGTGCCGGTTTGATGCTCACAGTAGGTCTTCTTACCGAGGCCGTGATTTTCTTCTTCTCTGCTTTTGAGCCTCCACATGAGGATGTTGATTGGTCTTTGGTGTATCCTGAACTTGCTGGTATGCATGAGCCAGGTGCCGACAAGCATAAAAAGAAAAAGATCGCCGATCCCGTATCCCAAGAACTCGATCGTCTTTTGGCTGATGCCAAAATTGGTCCTGAGTTGATCCAAAGTCTTGGAACCGGACTACGTTCACTAGGCGAAAACACCTCCAAGCTTTCCGATATCACCAACGCTTCAGTCGCTACCGACGAATACGTTAAAAACGTTCAGACCGCAACCAAGTCTGTTTCAGGTTTGGCTGGTGCTTACGAAAAGGCAACCAACGCCATGAACAGTTTGAGCACATCTTCTGACGATGTAAAGGTTTACAGTGATCAGGTTTCTGCCGCCGGCAAAAACCTTGCTGCCCTGAATGCAATTTATGAACTCCAGTTGCAGGATTCCAATAAGAACATGAAGGAAACTGCCAAATTCTTCTCTGGTATCAACGAGCTTATGTCTAACCTGAACGCTACAGTGGAAGACACCAAGAAGTACAAGGAGGAGATTTCCAAACTTTCAAAGAACCTTTCCTCTCTCAATACCGTGTATGGAAACATGCTTTCTGCTATGAACATTAACGCAGGAAAACAGTAATCATCACAAACCTGAACCTTTTACTAACCTTTAAAGAGAGAACATAAGATATGGCAGGTGGAAAACTATCCCCGAGGCAGCGAATGATCGGGATGATGTACCTGGTGCTTACCGCGCTTCTGGCGTTGAACGTATCCAAGGAAATCATCAATGCGTTCGTCACAGTAAACGAGAGTCTCGAGGCCTCCAACAAGAACACAACCAACCGGAACGATCGCGTTTACGCGGATTTCCGAAAAGCGTTGGAAAATGACCCTAAGAAAGTCGGTCCATTCAATGAAAAGGCCCAAAAGATCCGTCAGCACTCAGCTGATATGGTAAAGTACATCGATGACCTCAAGAATGAAATCACCATCAAGGTTGAGGGTCTGGAGAAGGGTGCAAAAGTTCCTGCAACCAAGGACATCGCCCGTAAAGATGACTACGATGTTCCAACCAATATGTTGTGCGGCGACAAGGCCGATGGGCGTGGCTTTAAGGCAACCGAACTCAAGAAGAAAATCGAAGAGTTTAAGTCCAAGGCCATAGCTTCCCTTTCCAAAGAAGACCAACAGGCTTTCAAGCCGCGACTCGATCAGTTGTTGAACACTCTTGACCCCAAGCCAGCAGATGTTCGTGACAACAAGACGACTTGGGAAATGGCCAATTTCTATCACAATCCAGTGGTTGCAACCATTGCCTTATTGACTAAGTTCCAGGCCGACGTGCGTAACGTGGAGTCGGAAATCATCAATCACCTCTATACGTCTATTGATGCTGGATCCTTCAAGTTCGACAATCTGGAAGCACGTGTTATCGCTCCAACCAGCTATGTTTTGAACGGTCAGCAATACAAGGCGGATATCTTCCTTGCTGCATTCAGTTCAACATCCAACCCAACCATCACCGTGGGAGGTTCAACGATTCCTGTTGAAAATGGTATGGGTAAGTACACCGTTACAGCTTCAGGTGTTGGTGAGAAGAAGTGGGGTGGTGTTCTTCGTGTGAAGGATCCTGCCACCAACCAGGACAAGGATTATCCTTTCGAAGCCACCTATATCACGGCTCCTCCGGCATCTATTGTGTCTGCCGACAAAATGAATGTACTATACATTGGTGTTCCTAACCCAATGTCCATCTCAGTTCCTGGTATTCCGGATAACAACGTTACCGTTTCCGTTTCTGGAGGTGTATCCCTTTCCAAAGCAGGCAACAGTAAGTACACTGCCACTGCCTCTACTCAAGGAAAAGCAATGTTTAGCGTATCCGCCAAGATGGATGGAAAGAGCGTTTCCATGGGAAGTGTTGAGTTTCGTGTTAAAAGGATACCTGACCCTGTTGCATCTGTGATGAATAGCAAGGGCGGACCCATATCCAAAGGCGCCTTGGCAGCAGCACCATCTGTTAACGCCCTTATGGAGGGTTTTGATTTTGACGCAAAATTCCGTGTCACCAAATTTGAAATGATGGTGATCAGAAAAGGTAAGGATGCCGTTATGTGTAAACCTTCTGGCGGAAATACTCTTACCTCTGAAATGAAATCCGCAATCTCTGGCTCAGGAGCCGGTAGCAAAGTGATATTCGAAAATATCAAGGCCCAAGGCCCTGATGGCACCACCCGCTCTCTAGGGTCTTTGACATTCACATTGCAATAAGCAACCAGCCAGGCAAAACACATCCCAATGAATACAAAAAAAATCGCGTCACTCGTCCTATTGGCAATTTGCTCCATTGGGCAGGCTGTTGGACAAAATGTACTTGATGGTGTTTATGTTCGTGAACATAATCCATCTCGCGAGGTTGTGCCTCTTACCCACCTAAGGGAAGCCGACGTGATGTGGTCGAAGCGTGTCTGGCGTATCATCGATGTTAAGGAAAAGATGAATCTTCCTTTCGCTCAGCCGGAGGAACGCATCAACGATCGTCGTAGCTTGAACCACATCATTTATGATGCCGTCAAAGAGGGTTCCATGACCGGATTCAAGGATGAGGAGTTCATGAACCCGATGACACCAGAAGAGTTTTCATCGTTTGGTGTAAGAGTTGATACTCTTTGGGTTCCAAATCCTGACAATCCAGATGAACTCCAACCTGTCGTTGCTAAGACCGAATTCAATCCCACGGAGATCATCCAATACCGTGTCAAGGAGGAGTGGTTCTTTGATAAACAACGCTCTGTAATGGATGTGCGCATTATTGGAATAGCTCCTTTGTACTACTTGAAAGATGAAACCGGAACCGTACGTGAGGGAGTTCCACCACAGCCGGTATTTTGGGTATACTACCCTGAAGCAAGGAAAGTTTTTGCCAATCAGGAGGTATTCATGAGAGGAAACGACTCAGACCGCCGTACATGGGATGACATATTCCTCAAGAGAATGTTTGCCAGCTACATCTACAAGGAGAACAACGTCTACGATCGTCGCATTCAAGACTATCTACAAGGAATGGATGCCTTATTGGAGGCCGAGCGCATCAAGATGGACATCACCAACTTGGAGCATGACCTCTGGGAATTCTAATCCCTCATAAGACTGCATGAAAAAGCCCGCTATCAGCGGGCTTTTTCGTTTTTCAATGTGGACGTTTTTCAATGGTTGTGGCCTTCATGGTTATCATGACCATCGTGTTGATGTTGCTCCTCTTCGGCAATCATCGTGCTGTCTACCATGGGTGACCCATTTCCTGGCTCTTCACCAATTGCCATGGACTCATGGCCTGGAAAGTCGGGGTTGGTGCTTAAATCCATATTGCACACTGAACACAAACCTTCTTTCATGCTGCCACTGCCATCGCAACGCATTGGGCATACATAAGCGTGAACGGTATCCTTCTCAGCACTGGCCGTTGCCTGATCAGTAGTAGGATTTGAAGTGTGTTCATGTGATTGGCCACATGAGAAGGTGAGTGCGGCAGCTGCCAATGTAAATGCCTTTAGGGTTGTTTTCATTTTTGGATTTGTAATTTTTGGGGTTATGTTTATTACATGTTTCTTCTGTACTGGCCCCCGACCTCAAAAAGTGCCGTGGTTATTTGACCTAGGGAGCAGTTTTTTACAACTTCCATGATGTGTTCAAACATGTTTTCGTTTCGAACTGCGGCCATTTGGAGCATGTGAAGTTGTTGCTCACTTTTTGCCTTTCCCCTTTTGTTCAAGGAGGCAAGGGTATCTAATTGCTCCTGTTTCTCCTGCTCAGTGGCTCGTATGACTTCTTGTGGAAGGATGGTTGGCGACCCCTTGGATGACAAGAAGGTGTTTACACCTATGATTGGAAGTTCGCCAGTATGTTTGAGGGTTTCGTAGTAAAGACTCTCCTCCTGAATCTTGCCTCGCTGATACATGGTTTCCATGGAGCCGAGTACACCACCGCGTTCGGTGATTCGGTCAAACTCGGTTAACACGGCTTCCTCAACCAAATCGGTTAGCTCCTCTATGATATAGGAACCTTGC
>JBEAXM010000284.1:0-6537 GCA_041159805.1 Bacteroidota bacterium | reverse complement strand
AGTGCCTTGTTTGTAAGTTGAAGTTGATCTGCGTGGAAGAAAATAAGTACAATCATTACCAAACTTGTCAGCCCTCCTATCATGGATATTTTCATTTGTCGGCTTCTGTTCTTGAATGAAAACAAAGCCAGAACTCCCAATAGCAATGTTAAACAGTTGATTATTAATAAATCCAGTGAGGTGCTTTCCTTGAATTCACCAGAAGGACCCACTCCGGCGACCAGCGATAACCGGGTATTGGTGCTATCATGCATACATTCTGCAAAATCAAAAAAGAAAACGGCAACCGAACATGAAATTGCAACTATTAAAAACAGACTTTGAATTCGTTGGATCATATTTCAATTATTTGTTTCAAAATTAATTCCATCAATTGATTTCAGACCTGCGATTGAAAAGCCGTAAACATTTTTTTACCAACATTTGGAATTTCAACAATACGGACTTAATTTTGTGTCATCGTTGAAGATAGTCAACGAATTATCCTTATCGATTCGTTTCTTTTCCGTGACGAATCCCCCCAACCAAATTCATTCCTTATCTGTCTTCCAAGATATTTCGTAATCCTTTGCATTTACCCTGCCTAATTCAGGTAGCAAAATCGCTTAATTCAATTTGATGTATACAATCGATTCCCTCAATGAAAAGCTGCTTCCTGAGCTCAAGGAATTGGCAAAGAAACTCAAGATACAAGGTCTTGAAGGACTGAAGAAACAAGACATTATATATAAAATAATAGACCATCAGGCGGCAAACCCAGATTCCGTCAAAGAATTGGTTGATACATCCCCAAAATCCGATGCGGTTGCTCCTCCAACTAGCGCTGCTGCCAAGGATTCGGCTCCCGATTCTGCAAGTGCAACAGATGATTCTCGATTAAAGAGAAGAAGAATAGCGCCACCTCGTTCCGACGAGGATGTGCCACCAGCCCAGCAGTCAAAATTGCCGCTTGAGGAAACGGATGCTCCTGTGGTTTCTGAGAGGCCAGTTGCACCTCCTCCGGTTTTTCAGCAACGTGAACGCACAATAGCAGAGCCAACACCACATCGCGAACATCATCAGTACCAGCGCGACAATAATGCCTCCCGTGAACGCCGTCCTATGATGGAGCCACAATTGAATGAGTTCGAAAGTCTGATTGGGTGCGAAGGTGTTTTGGAAATGATGCCGGAAGGATTCGGTTTTCTTCGCTCATCCGATTACAACTACCTGGCTTCCCCGGATGATGTTTTCGTTTCACAGTCACAAGTCAAGCAGCATGGATTGAAAACCGGTGATACCGTGCAAGGTAGCGTTCGACCTCCCCGTGAGGGCGAAAAATATTACCCTTTGGTCCGAATTGAGTTCATCAATGGTCAGGATCCGGTAATCGTTCGTGATCGAGTTCCGTTTGATCACTTGACGCCGTTATTCCCCTATGAAAAGTTGAAGTTGGCGCCCGATGGAGCCAATTACAGTACCCGTGTCATGGACATGTTCACCCCTATTGGTAAGGGACAAAGGGCATTGATTGTTGCTCAACCCAAAACAGGTAAAACCGTTCTTTTGAAGGAGGTGGCAAACGCCATTGCAGCAAGTCATCCCGAAGTTTACCTGATCATACTGCTCATTGATGAGCGACCTGAGGAGGTGACTGATATGGCTCGAAGTGTTCGGGCTGAAGTCGTTGCATCCACATTTGATGAACCTGCCGAACGACATGTTAAGATAGCTAACATCGTTATGGAAAAGGCAAAGCGAATGGTTGAATGCGGACATGATGTTGTAATCCTGTTGGATTCCATCACCCGTTTGGCGCGAGCCTACAACACTGTTGCGCCTGCATCCGGCAAAATCCTCTCCGGTGGTGTTGATGCCAATGCTCTACACAAACCCAAACGGTTCTTCGGTGCTGCCCGTAAGATAGAAAATGGTGGCTCGTTGACAATCATAGCAACCGCCCTGATTGATACCGGCTCAAAAATGGATGAGGTGATTTTTGAAGAATTCAAGGGAACCGGAAACATGGAGCTTCAACTCGACCGCAAGCTTTCCAACAAGCGGGTTTATCCTGCCATTGATCTCATTGCCTCTTCAACCCGTCGTGAGGATTTGCTCCTAGACAAGGAAATGCTTCAGAAGATGTGGATCCTCAGAAACCACCTTGCGGATATGAATCCGATGGAGGCCATGGAATTCCTCCTTGACCGCATGAGGGGAACCAAATCCAACGAGGAGTTCATCGTGTCGATGAACTCATAATTACCTAGTCAACGGATATCGGAATACCCTCCCTCTACCGAATGGAAATCTTTTCGGCGTAGCACTTGTCTTTCACTACCAGGGATACAAAGTATATTCCCGGTTGAATCACACCATTCGTTTGAATATGGTTGCTACTGATTCCATCCAAATGGAGAACCGTTCGTCCAGCAAGATCAATTACCTGCAAATTTGTCTGCGCCCAATAAATCGGATCAATCCCTGTGATAACAATATCACCATTTGATGATTGTATGTTGATTTGGTCAAAGGAATTGAGATCTGACATTTTGCAAACCACATTTACGTTTATGGTGTTAGATGATTTGGTACACCCATTGGAATTCATCACCGTGCATTTGTAGCTACCGGCAGTTTTTGCATGGTAAACCGGGCTATTTGCTCCGCTGATACTGGCTCCATATTTTTTCCACTGATAGGTAAGTCCGGGAGTTGTGGTTGATGAGAGTCCAACACTATCACCGACACAAATTTGGGTGGATCCAAGGGCGCTTATGGTTGTGGTGGGAAGGGCATATACAGTAACATCTATGGTGTTTGAAGTACGGGCACAACCACTTGCGTTGGTCACCACACATTTATAGCTTCCGGTTTTATTTACAACCAGATTCTGACCGGTCCCGTTGGTGACATTAACCCCATACCTTTTCCACTGATATTGAAATCCAGTACCAGCATTAGCTGTCAAGGTAACATTACCACCAGAGCAAAAGGCAGTGGATCCGGATGAGTTGATTGCAGCTGTTGGTAAGGAGGAGATTCCAACTGATGTTGGTGCCGTGGTCAAGGAAACTCCCGACAATTGCGTTACCGTGACGGAGTAGTTTCCAGTGCTGTTTACCATTAACTTATTGGATTGGGCACCAACTAAGGGTACTCCATTTTTTAACCATTGGTAGGTGGCTCCTGGAAATGGAGAGGTGCTCAGTTCAACGGATCCTCCCCCAGAGCAGATATTAACCGATCCTGAAGGGGTAACAGTGGGTTGGAAAATCGGCTTTAGTCGAATGAACAAATAGTCGTAATCGCCATGGCTAGAGCTGGCAGGACCATCGGATGAATTTGAGTCGCCCATGATCACAATGGAGCCGTCTGATTCATAAAAGAAAATCTCTTTACCATAATCTCCGGCGGTGCCTCCTTCGCAATGGCTCCATTTCCATGGCAAAGTTGAATCCAAAGACGCAATCCAGTAGGAGTTCGTTCCTCCAGGGTTGGTACCTGCGATATCCAGGTCATTCGATTGGGCGAAACCCGCAACGAGAATCTCTCCGTTTCCGAGAACCAACGTCCTGTAGAGTCTATCGGAACCGGTGCCGCCAAAACATTTTTGTTGGATAAGATTTCCGCTGTTGTCAACGCGTATCACCCATCCATCGCTTGTACCGCCCCTGTATCCCACCACATCCCCATCATTTGAGGATGTATAACCACTGATGAGCCATGTTGAATCAGGAGCCAGTGTTACATGGTATGCCATGTCGGAACCGGAGCCACCATACACACGGCTCCAAAGCAAGTTACCTTGAGAATCGATTCGGGCGAACCAAAAATCGTGATCTCCATGGTTCCCTACGCAGTCGAAATCCGCGGAAGCGGTGCTACCTCCAAACACGTAACCGCCATCTGCTGTTGGATGCAGGAATCGAAGTCGTTCTTGGGCGGTGCCACCATAAGTTTTAGACCAAAGCATATTCCCGGCGGAATCGGTTTTGAAAATCCAGCCATCAAAGTTCCCACGGAAATTCGAAGATGCCACATCTCCGCCTGGTGAGGTGGTATATGCTCCTACCAGGTAGTTCCCATCGGGATCCTCCAGGATGAAACGGGAGCTTTCGCCACCATTACCTCCGTAGGTACGCAACCAAATGACATCGCCGGCAGGATTGAGTTTCATAATGAACACATCGGCATTGTTATACGAGGAAACCACTTGCCCGTCTTTTGAAATGGTGGTACCGGTTATCAGATAATTCCCCTGACTGTCCTCTATACCATATCTACCCTTATCATAATCATTCCCTCCGTAAGAACGAGCCCATTGCTTGCTTCCCAAGGAGTCACATTTCACTATGAAAATGTTGGAAGTGTCATAAACGGTGGATTGATTGACATCACCGTCCTGTGACTCACTCAGTCCCGAAATAAGAAAGCCTCCATCTGAAGTCTGGGATGCTTGAAAAAACTCTTCTCCAACAGAACCACCAAATGAGTTAGTGGAAATGGTTTGGAAGGTTGGGGATTGTGCCTGAAGGAAGCCCAAACTGACAATAACCAGCAAGGAAATCAAATACGCTTTTCTCATGAGGCGGGGTTTTAATCAAAGTTAACGAACAATATTCAAATTGAGCAAGGCTATTGGCGTTACGCTCCCTTTCAGTTAAAAACGATTATTTCTTCAAGGACCTACTGATTCAGGAACCCATCCAATTTGATTCCATCAAAGCTTCCTGAGCTCATCATCAGTAATACTGCATCCGCCCCGAAAGTGTTTTTTATTGAATCGGAAAGCCGGTTCGGGTCGGTGTATACCTGTATGTCAGGTCTTTTGAATGATTCGAGCACTCGTTCAGCTGATATCGGTTTTATTTTTTTGTGGGCAATCACATCTGGGTTGAAGTAAACCATGGCCACATCCGCATCGGTCATGGTGCCCTCATATTGATCCAGAAACGCGTCACTCAAGCTGCTAAACGTATGTAGCTCAAAACATGCAATCAATTTCCTATGCGGAAATTGCTCCTTTACTGCTGCAATTGTGGCTTTCAACTTGGATGGTGAATGGGCGAAGTCCCTGAATACGGCTTGATTTGAATTTTTAGTTACCAATTCCAACCTCCTTCCAGCACCTTTGAAGGACCTGATTTCTTCATAAAACCGTGCTCCAGAAACACCCAATTTCTCGCAAATCAGCCGAGCACCTTCCATGTTTGCCAAATTGTGACGTCCAAAAACCGAGACCTCATAACTTAAGCCATCGTGGATGACGGTGGTTGTACCATCTAAGATTTCATGATTGGGCACATGGTATCCGATCAGTTCTTTTTTGCCGTACTGGGTTATTGTGACATCCGCCAGATCGTTGTCTCCTTCATACCAAATTAGTGTACCGGTTTCGGGAATTCCGTCTGCGAATATCCGGAACTGCTCCACATAATTATCAATGGTTGGGAATACATTTATGTGATCCCAGGCGATTCCCGAAATCAATCCGATGTCGGCCTTGTACAGGTGGAACTTAGGCCTTCGATCGATGGGCGAAGAAAGGTATTCATCACCTTCCAAAATAATGACCGGCGCATCGGTAGTCAATCGTACCATGGTATCAAACCCTTGCACAGTGGATCCCACCATGTAATCAAAATCCTTTTCACAAGACCTCAGTACATGCATCACCATGGATGTGATGGACGTTTTTCCGTGTGAACCACCAATAACAACCCTTAGCTTGTTTTTGGAATGCTCGTAAAGGAATTCAGGAAACGAAACCACACGAATACCCAGTTCCTGAGCTCGGAGCAGTTCTGGATTGTCCGCTCGGGCATGCATTCCCAGAACAATCAAATCAGGTCGGACATCGATTTTATCGGTAAACCAACCGATTTCAGCAGGCAATAGGCCAGCGGTACGCAACCGGGATAAGGATGGCTCCTTGATCTCATCATCCGAGCCAGTGACTTTAAATCCGTTTTGATGAAGTGCGAGTGCCATATTGTGCATGGCTGCCCCTCCTATTGCTATGAAATGGATATGTTTCAAAACCTGATTAATTGATTCGTTACGAGATAAAGATACGGAAACAACCACCAAGGGAATGGCATTACAAACCCATTAATCAACACGGAATCGTTAATATTGCCAATCAAACAAATTTAAGCTTCATGAAATTACATTCCATAAACGCTGGATATTTCAAGCTTGATGGTGGTGCCATGTTCGGCGTGGTACCAAAGTCCATTTGGAATAGAACCAACCCTTCCGATTCCAACAATATGATTGATATGGCTATGCGATGCTTGTTGGTTGAGTACGGCGATCGTTTGGTGCTGATAGATAATGGCATTGGTGATAAGCAAGACGCCAAATTTTTCGGATACTATTACCTTCACGGGGATGATACTTTACAAAAATCCCTGGCTGCTGCGGGGTTTGGGTTTGATGATATCACAGATGTTTTTTTATCGCATTTACATTTTGATCATTGTGGTGGCAGTATAAAACGCAACAAGCTAGGCGACGGATTTGAACCGGCCTTTACAAACGCTGTTTACTGGA
>JBEAXM010000233.1:0-4498 GCA_041159805.1 Bacteroidota bacterium | reverse complement strand
TGTGCGACCTGATAGGGATTGAGCACGGTGGGCGTTGCCGGCGCAAGTGTTGCGCAGGGCGGAATGATACACCCGGCGCTTGTGCTTGAGAAGTTCGTTCCGAACTGAGCCCCCGATGCCTCAATGGTCACTGTTTGTGGCTGTCCGTTGTTGAAGGTTTGGAAGTCGGTTGCCGAGAATTGGAACCGCACGGTGTCACCCGCATAAACCGTGTCGATGTAACTGGTGAACAGGCCGGTTGCAGGATCAGGAAAAGGTGCAGGAACATCAGGCGGCAGATTGGTTTGTCCACCGCTGGTGGGACAGTTGTTGTTCATCACCACGTTGATTTCACGGAAAATTTCAGCGACCTTGATGTTGCATTTGTAGGCGGTCACTTTGACCACGGTTGCAAAGTACCCGCCAGTGAAAGAGGTGTACGAGATTTCTCCAGTAGTGGGGTTTACTGTTGCTGCAACGTTATTTGGGTTTTGAGTTGCCGAAGGTAATTGGCTATTCTGGTTGTATCCGGGTGCCCATCCCACCGCTGCACCTGCATCGGTTAGTGGAGCACCCCATTCGTAACGTAGGGAATCCAACTCGGGGTCAATTGCGTTTGGGTTGTATTTGAAAGGGTAACCAGTGCAGATGATTGTGGAAGGTCTTTCGGCGAAGTATGGCGAGGAGTCGAAGCAAGGATTGGTATTCTGAGCAACACCGCTTGGGTTGTAGGGGTACATGATGGCACGGATCCGGAAGCCGATGGTTCCAGGGTTGGTGATGTTGTTGATGGATCCGCTGCGGCAACATTCACCCCAGTAAAACTGCCAGCCTGTTGCAGGTGGTGTTCCATTAAGCGTTACAGGGGCCGATTCGTAAACGTCCTCTTCAACCAAACCAATGTTAGCAGTCCCGGTTGCACACGTGGGACATGAGGCGTTTCCCGCTGGGATGAATCCCTGTGGCGAGATGTCGTTGATCTGAACACGCGGCATAGGAATAGTGGGAACGCCTGGCACGGTGGTGGTGAGAGTGACGCTGTTCGGAGCGGGTATACCACTACAATCGCGGTAGAATTTCAGGCGAAACTTGAATTGTCCGCTCGGAAGGCATGTCCAGGTAAGTTCACCGCCCATTCCGTGGCTGGCTTCGGCTGGATTGGAGTGAAAAAAACTCCATCCTAAAACCATCAACAGTAGTAAGATTTTCTTCAAGGTCTTTCGGGTTTTTACGGTTCGGTTGTTGATATCTCAGGTAGCTAACAAATTTAAGCATCGGTTTTCATTCTTGAAAACCATTATAAACTGTGGCTAAATTTGAAATAGCGACTTACGTTATGGGATTGACGTTAAACCGCCTCGATTAGATGCACCGTCACCTATCTGCGAAAAACTACTTTTGGGGTGACTTTCAGCGCTTTGTCACTAATTGTCACAACACTGACTTAAAAAACAGTTTGTTTTATCCCGCAATTACCTCGGTCAAGTCGTTTGGATTCAAATATTTATTTGCCATTTCAACCACTGTCTCGGCTGTAAAATTATTTAAATAATCCAAGTAATTATTCAAATATGAATAGCCGGCTCCTGACAAATACAAACTTTTGAATCGGTCAGCGAGCGCAAACGGTCCGTCAAGGTTTCGTTGAAACTCACCTAACAGGTAGTTTTTGACAATATTAAGTTCATCAGCATCGGGCGGAGCCGTTTTAAGCCGCTCTATTTCCTTGTAAATCTCATCAATGGCCAAGGCGCAAACTTCCTTTCCCACCTCTGTGGAGATGAAAAAAGCACCACTGCTGATGTAAGGTACAAGACCCGAACCGATACCGTATGTGTAGCCCTTGTCTTCTCGGATGTTCGACATCAGTCGCGATCCAAAATAACCGCCCAAAATCGCATTGGTGATGCTGAATGGTATATAATCGGGGTGTCTTCTGTTGAACATGGCTCTCCCGATGCGTATACCACATTGTAAAGCATCGTCCTTGGGTAATTTGATTTTTTGAACGGACTTTGGTTCGGGAGATGGAGCTGAGGACGATACAGTGCCTGATTCCCTTTGGGTTTTCCCGAAGGTCTTGTTTACAATATCAATTTCCTTTTGATCAAGCTTTCCCGAAAGCATCATCAAGCATTTGGATGTATTTGTATGAGACTGATGAAAGTCTCTAACGGATGTCGCATCTATCGCGGCGTAATCATCCTCCGTTGGGTTGAATCCATATGGATGGGATTTGTCGAAAATGGCATCGCCAAAGGCGGTTCGTGCAAGCCAGGAAACCTTTTCACGGTTCACCCGAAGGTTTTCAATGCTCCTTTTTTTCCATAACTCAACCTCTTTCTCAGGGTAGGCAGCATTTTCCATAACATCCTTCAACACATTTACTGTTTTCTCAAACGATGAGCGCAGTGAGAAAATGGTGAACCCGCGGAAATCCGGACCACAATCAGCTTGGTAGAAGGAACCCAGTCGCTCGAATGCCTCAGCAATGGCTTTTGCATCCTTGTTGTTGGTTCCATGATCGGTGAGGGTATGGGCGGCGTTAACCAGACTTGACGAGTCAGCGTCTTTCGATTCGGAGGGCAATATGATTTCCAGTCTGAGTAAATCCTGTTCGCCGGCGTTTATGGTGAACAGGCTGGTTTGGTTTTCAAGTTTGTTTTCCGTGGCTTCAATCCATTCGATTTTTTCGGCCAATGTTGGAGTGGGCGGGGTTTTCCTATCGAGCATAGCAGGAATCATTTGGATGGTGTGTAGATCAGGGTTGAGCAGTTCTCATTCTTAAAAATACTTTCCGCGGCCTTTCGAATCATCGAGCCATCGGTTGAACGGTATTTTTCCACTTGGGAATTCACATCGTTGGCATTTCCGAGCATTTCGAAAAAGCATAAGTTCAATGCCCGGTTGGCGATGCTGGTTTCACCGAACACATGCGTTGATTCAGTTTGGTTATGGATACGCTCCAACTCATCTTGACTGATGTCCGTTATGCACACTTTTTCGATTTCAGATTCGATAGCTTTTTCGGCCAAATCAATGTCAACACCTTCTCTCAATTTTCCATCAATGACCACCAGGCTTGGGTCCATATCGCCCAATGTGTAGGCCCTGATGTTTGAAAACAATTGTTGGTCCTTGACCAATGAATTGTATAAACGCGATGACTTCCCTGCCGATAAGACATCGGTAAGCAAGTCGGTTGCGTGAAAGGAATCGTCAGTCCTGCCACCACAGTGCCAGGCCTTGTAAATGGCAGGATATGGAACCGCAGCTTCAACAACACTTCTTCTGGGTTGCATTTGTTCGGGTTCCTGATCCCAGTTCTTTGATGGGATGACTCCTGGTGGTATTGGCCCGAACCATTTTTCACTCAATTCACGTGCACGTTCCGTGCTGATGTTACCCGACAACGCCATCACTGCGTTTGCAGGATGGTAAAATCTTTTGAAGAAGTCCTTTACATCATCCAGCACCGCATCTTCAATATGTTTGACCTCCATGCCGATGGTTGCCCAACGGTATGGGTGCACCGTGTAGGCCAAAGGGCGCAATTTAAGCCATGCATCCCCGTAAGGTTGGTTCAAATAACGCTGGCGAAATTCCTCTACTACAACGCTGCGTTGCACTTCCAGGCTTTTCTCGGAAAAAGCCAAGCTCAACATTCGGTCCGACTCCAACCAAAAAGCGGTTTCCACTTGGTGGGCGGGTATGGTGAGGTAGTAATTGGTGATATCGTTGTTGGTGAACGCGTTGTTTTCGCCACCCGCGGCTTGCAAGGGTTTGTCGTACTCGGGTATATTCACCGATCCACCAAACATCAAATGTTCGAACAGGTGTGCGAAGCCTGTTTTTGCTGGATCTTCGTTGCGTGCACCAACCTTGTACAAGATGTTCATGGCCACCATTTGGGTGGATTTGTCGGTGTTGACCATGACGGTCAAGCCATTGCTCAGTGTAAATTTTTCGAATGATATCATAGGTTGGCGACTTCGTTTTTTGCAATCAGGAATTCGTTCCAGATTTCCTCAACAATTTCTTTGGCAGGCATGATCTTTCGTATGGTTGTGACACCCTGTCCTATTTCGAGTTCGCCCTCGTCCATATCGCCTTCGAACATCCCTTTTTTTGCCCGTGCCCTTCCAAGAATCTGGTTCAGTTCCTCAGGACTTGCGCCCCTGGCTTCGGCGGCTGCAACGGTTTCGTAAAACCTGTTTTTAATCAGACGTACGGGGGTGAGCTGTTTCAATGCCAATGCGGTTCCACCTTCTGCGGTGGAAAGCACCTTGTGTTTGAAGTTTTCGTGAGCCGACGATTCCTCCGAAAGCACAAATCTCGATCCGATTTGAACGCCTTCAGCGCCGAGCACCATCGCGGCAAGCATGGCGCGGCCTGTTGCAATGCCTCCAGCAGCAATTACCGGGATCTTCACCGAGTTTTTGATGATTGGAATCAGACACAGAGTGGTGGTTTCTTCACGACCATTATGTCCACCGGCTTCGAATCCTTCGGCCACTAC
>JBEAXM010000224.1:0-4259 GCA_041159805.1 Bacteroidota bacterium | reverse complement strand
GTTTTGAAGCGATAACCATCTATGGAAAACACAGGAAACACCAAACGGAAAACCATATCCAAAACGGCATCAAATACCGCCACCTTCCAACTTACAGGCAAGCTACCCCCACAAGCAGTTGATTTGGAAGAAGCGGTACTGGGTGCCTTGATGCTTGAAAAAGATGCACTTTCGGCTGTGGTTGACATATTGAAACCCGAGTGCTTTTACAAGGAGGCGCATCGTCACATCTTTGCCTGCATCCATGGACTTTTCAATGCGGCACAGCCAATCGATATCTTGACTGTGACGCATGCCTTGAAAAAAAAGGGGGAGTTGGAACTGGTGGGAGGAGCATATTACATCTCCCAACTAACAAGCAGAATCGCATCTGCAGCGAATATCGAATACCATGCCCGCATCATCCTGCAAAAACACATTCAACGCGAATTGATCAGAATATCCGGCGAAACAATCCGAGATTCTTATGAAGATAGCATGGATGTATTGGAACTTCTCGACAGAGCTGAAAAAAACCTGTTTGAAATAGCCGAAGGAAATATCAGAAGAAACTATGAGGACATGCCGTCGCTAGTCACCAAAGCGATGAAGGAGATTGAAATCGCCTCCAACCAGAAGGATGGAATCACCGGCATCCCTAGCGGATTCACTGAATTGGATCGGATCACGTCCGGGTGGCAGCGTTCCGACCTTGTCATCATTGCAGCACGACCCGGTATGGGTAAAACAGCATTCGTGCTTTCCTTGGCTAGAAACGCAGCAGTGAAGTTTGGGAATCCTGTTGCATTCTTTTCATTGGAGATGTCGTCACTCCAGCTTGTCAACCGTCTCATATCTTCCGAATCCGGCATCACATCCGACAAAATCCGAAAAGGAATGTTGGCGGATCATGAATGGGAACAGCTCAATGTGAAAATAAAACCCCTATTGGACGCACCATTGTTCATCGACGACACCCCTGCCCTTTCTGTATTTGAATTACGTGCTAAATGCAGACGATTGGTAGCAGAGAAAAAAGTATCCATGATCATCATTGACTATTTGCAGCTCATGGTTGCCGGTGGCGATTCCAAAGTCGGGAACAGGGAACAAGAGATCAGCACCATTTCGCGTTCCCTCAAAGCAATAGCAAAAGAATTAAATGTACCCATACTTGCACTGTCTCAATTAAGTCGTGCTGTTGAAACCCGTGGCAGCTCCAAAAAACCCCAACTCTCCGACCTTCGCGAATCAGGAGCCATTGAGCAGGATGCCGACATGGTGCTTTTCATATACCGTCCCGAGTATTATAAACTTGAGGAGGATGAAAATGGCAGACCTACACAAGGAATCGCGGAAATTGACGTTGCAAAGAACAGGAACGGGTCATTGAAGTCGGTCAACCTGAAGTTCATCGGCAACCTGACCAAATTCGAAGACCTGGACTCATATGATTTTCAAGAAGCGAAGCTCAGCCCCATTCCACGAAACCATGATGCCGAGCGCGTCACTCGTGAATCACGTATAAACGATATGGACGACAATATCCAAACCGACGATAGCGCCCCGTTTTCAAACCCATGAACAGAATAATCCTGATACTGCTTTCATTATTGGCGTGGTTGCCTGCAAATGCAACTCACCTTCTTATCCCGATGGATGAGACCCAGAAAAACCATCTGAAAGCCTATGGCATTGCCTATTGGGAGTTAAATCGCCAGGACGGAAATCTGGAATGGCTACTCAATTACAAAGGAGGGAGCTTCCTGTTTCCCTACTCAAAAAGCCTGGAATCTGAATGTAACATCAGGGGGGTGTCGTTCAATGTGATTGCTGATGGACAAGCGGCAGCTATCAGATTGGAAATTTCAGACCCAGAGGTGAACATGGAAGTGGTGAGAATGGAAAAGGCCCCAAAAATTGCTGTCTACTCACCAAAAAACAAGTTGCCATGGGACGATGCAGTGACATTGGCATTGACCTACGCGGAAATACCTTACGAAATTGTCTATGATGAGGAGATCATTGCGGGCAAGCTACCATTGTATGATTGGCTTCACTTGCATCATGAGGATTTCACAGGACAGTATGGTAAGTTTTATGCCATGTTCCGAAATGCACCTTGGTACCAGGAGCAGGTCAGGTCCATGGAAGCGATGGCAAAAAGCCTAGGATTCAACAAGGTTTCCCAACTGAAGCTTGCTGTTGCCAAGAAAATAAAGGAATTTACAGCAGGTGGTGGGTTTTTGTTCACCATGTGTTCTGGTACCGACAGCTATGATATTGCCCTGGCAGCGGAAGGACTGGATATTTGTGAGGCAATGTATGATGGAGACGGCACCACACCGGATTATAATTCAAAATTGGATTACAGCAAGACATTTGCGTTCCATAATTTCAAGCTCAGCACTAACCCGATGGAATATCGATACTCTGATATCGACATGAAAAACCCGTCGCGTATCGACCGTGACCGTGACTTTTTCACGCTGTTCGATTTCTCCGCCAAATGGGATGTGGTGCCAACAATGCTATGTCAAAGCCACGAACAAGTCATATTCGGATTCATGGGACAATCCACCGCATTCAACAAAAGTCTTGTAAAACCGAACGTTATTGTAATGGGAGAAAACAAAGCCATCAATGAGGCTAAATACCTTCACGGAACCTTTGGAAATGGAATGTGGACATTTTACGGGGGACACGATCCGGAAGACTATCAACACATGGTCGGTGACCCTCCTACCGATTTGAATTTGCATCCGAATTCACCTGGATATAGATTGATATTGAACAACGTGTTGTTTCCTGCGGCTAAAAAGAAAAAGCAGAAAACCTGATCCTTCAATTTCGTGGTCCGAATATTTTGCTGCCAATTCGAACCATGTTGCTTCCCTCATCCAAGGCAATCTTATAGTCAGAGCTCATCCCCATACTCAAGGTATCAAATGAATCGATACAGCTATGGCCTATCTGATCAAACAATGATTTGAGTTGCCTGAATTCAGCACGTATGAGATCATCCTTTTCAGTGAAGGTCGCCATACCCATCAAACCTCGTATGCGAATGCCTGGCAACGGCTCCTTCATCAAGGCATCAATTAGCCCTAGCAATTCATCGGGTTCGAAACCGGATTTGGACTCCTCTTTAGCGATATGGAC
The DNA here is from genome assembly GCA_041159805.1 of Bacteroidota bacterium. Classification (GTDB taxonomy): domain Bacteria; phylum Bacteroidota; class Bacteroidia; order AKYH767-A; family OLB10; genus JALRAP01. The sequence goes on along the minus strand of JBEAXM010000224.1, from coordinate 1,118 downwards.
CTGTAAAAGTATATCCGTCCTTATTTGAATATCGAGTGAGCGCTTATTGATCTCCTTCAATACGCTCATGGATCCTACTCCATGTATAAGATGAATAAATGGCAATAAAAACTTCACCTTGTTTGATTGAAGATGACCTATAAAATGCCAAAGAGGGCCTTCGGGCAGGGATTCCTGCTTGTGCAATAATTCCTGAACATAATTCTCACCAAAATCTGTTTGCCCCATTGCGATCAGCTCCTTGATCTCTTCAACAGTCCGGGTTTTACTAACAGCCACCAATCGGGCGCCATAAGGACGCAACTCTTCGAGAAGATCTTGATAAACCGTATACTTGGGGTCAGACATGCCAATAGTCTAAATTTGCTGTAAAATTAGGGTTTCCAATGCCAGATCCATACATCATAACTACGGAAAGATTGGGGCTAAGGGAGCTGAGGGCCGGAGATGGTTGCTTTCTTTTGGAATTGAATGCGCATCCTGATGTCTTAAGATTCACCGGTGATGCTCCTTTTGAAGATGAGGAAGCGGCTGAGAATTTCATATCAAATTACGATGCCTACCATAGGACCGGTATGGGAAGATGGGTTATTGAGCTATTGGAAACTAAACAGCCGGTGGGATGGGCCGGGATCAAAATGCACCAAGAAGATAACCAATACGACTTGGGATACCGGATCTTACATCAATTTTGGAACAAAGGAATAGCCACAGAAGCGGGAATAGGTTGTTTGAAATGGGGTGAAAGCAACGGAATAACTTCTGTTATTTCTTGTGTGCACTTGGAAAACACAAGATCAATAAGGGTGTCTGAAAAACTAGGGTTTAGATCTGTATACGAGCGTTACTACGGAGATACGGCTTGGCTGATTTTTGAAAGACCAACAACTTAGGATTAACCGTTCGTCTTTGCAAAGTCACGCATCAACGAAACGAGAAAATGTACACTCTCAAGCGGCAAGGCATTGTACATGGAGGCACGGAATCCTCCAACGGATCGATGACCCTTTAAACCGATGATTCCATTTGATTTCAAAATGGCAGAGAAAGCGTCCTCCAACTCCGGTTTTTCCAAAAGAAAACAGGCGTTCATTTTGGAACGGCTTTCCACATCGGAC
>JBEAXM010000207.1:0-20285 GCA_041159805.1 Bacteroidota bacterium | reverse complement strand
AATTCAAACAGATCGATTTGGAGTGGCCAATGTGCAAGTAGCCATTCGGCTCGGGAGGGAAACGCGTCAATACGCGTCCGTCGTGTTTGCCTTCGGCTACATCGGCAGCAACAATCTCCTCCAAAAAATTAGGGCCTTTCTCCTTTTCCATCAAATACTGTTTTACGACGCAAAACTAACGAAAGGAGGGCATAACCCCAACGGTCATTGACCCTCTTTTCCCTTGGCCCGTTCCTGTTGCTTGAAATATTTGCGAAAAAGGAAGTTCGAACGCATGGCTTTAAGGTTCTCATTGAGCAATTCGGTGCTTTGCTTCAGGTTGTGTACACCGTCTTTCACCTCGGTGGCCAAAACCGTATCGTTGCTCACCGAGTACACCAATCCTTGAGGGTTATTAACCCCCGAACTGAAGCGGTTCAATCCCTCCACTACATGATCCAGACTGTCGCTGATTTGCTCCAGGTTTGCCACAGTGTTTTTAAGTCCCTCGGCGGTTTTGGTGTCTTTCAATAAAACCCCCGCCAAACCTTCGCCACGGTTGATGGATTGGGTAAGACTATTGATTTGAAGAGTAATGCTGTTTGCATTTTCGGAGGCCTCACGGATGGAAACGAGTGCCATTCGGAAATTCTCCACTGAAACGGAATCCTCTATCAATTGCAGCAAACCCTTATCGGTATTGATGCGTGAAGTGAAGCTGCGCAAATCACTGGTGATGGCCTCCAGGTTTTCGTTGGTGGCGTTGAGCGTACGAATCATCTCATCCGTTTCGATGGGCTTGAGGGAAATGATGCGGTCGCCATCCGCTACGGGTTCCGATGGCCCTTTACCGGGATTGATATTCACTAATTTGTTACCCATGAGACCGTCGGTTCCAACCACTGCCATCGCGTTCTTTTTGATGTGTTGGCTGTGTTTTTTTTCGATTACCATGTAAACCGTGACACTTGAGTCGTTTTCGATTTGAATCTTATCAACTGTGCCAATGTCTATACCGGCATAGCGCACGTTGTTGCCCGGCATCAATCCGTTTACATTGTAAAACTGCGCCGAAATCCGAATGGAGCTGCTGAACATCGATTGGTTGCTGCCGATGAGATATAGCGCAATCACCAATACAACTGTCCCGATTGCTACAAACATCCCTAAGCGGACGTTTCCTGGTGTGTTTTTATTCATAGTATTCCTTCAAAAAACTGTTTGACTTGTGGATCGTCTAATGATTTCAACTGGTCGAAGCTTCCCTGAGCATGGTTTTTTCCGTTTGAAAGCACAACCACCGAATTTGCGGTCATGCGGGCCACTTGCATATCATGGCTGATGATGACCGAAGATGTGTTGTATTTCTTTTGCAAATCCATGATGAGTTCCACGATTTCCCTTCCGGTGATGGGATCCAGGCCCGTGGTGGGCTCATCATACAATACAATTTCAGGACGCAATATGAGCGTGCGAGCAAGGCCGATGCGCTTGCGCATACCACCCGACAAATCAGCAGGCATCATCTCGGCTGCATACAATAAACCTACATTGTCGAGCGCCTCATTCACGCGATCGTCCGCATCTTTTTTGGAGATGTCGAACCAATGGCGTCGCATCGGAAACTCCAAGTTCTCTCGCACGGTCATGGAGTCGTAGAGGGCACTATTCTGAAACAGAAACCCGATACGCACCCGCATGCGGTCCAAGGCATCATGATCCATTTCCAGAATGTTTTCTCCCAAAACATTGATGGTTCCCTCGTCGGGATCCAGTAAACGGACGATACACTTGATGAGCACCGATTTGCCCGAACCCGATTTACCCAACACCACCACATTTTCGCCACGGGGCACAATCAAATTAAAACCATCCAGGACATGGTTGTCGCCGAATGATTTCTTGAGCCCTTTGATTTCGATAACGGATTCCGGCATGTTTGTCAATTAAGGCCCAATAGGTCGGTGAATTGAACGGCTATGAGATCGATGATGAAGATAGCGAGCGAGGCCACCACCACGGCCGAATTGGCGGAGTGGCCAACGCCTTCGGTTCCCTTTTTGGAGTTGAACCCTTTGTAGCATCCCACGATGCCGATGGCAAAGCCGAAGAAATAGGATTTTACAAATGCGGGGAGCACGTCGGAGTACTCCAATGAATCGAACACCTGGCTGGTGTAGAGTTTGAAGCTCACCACGTCTTTCAGGTTCACACCGATGTAGGACGACCAGAGGGCTAAGGCATCCGCCAAAACCACCAGAACAGGAAGCATGAGGGTGGCGGCCACCACTCGGGTCACCACGAGGTATTTGAATGGATTGGTGCCCGATACTTCCATGGCATCAATCTGTTCTGTCACTTTCATGGACCCTAATTCTGCGCCAATACTGGAGCCGATTTTTCCGGCGCATATCAAAGCGGTGATGACCGGTCCGATTTCACGAACCACCGATATAGCCACCATAGAGGGCAGCCACGATTCGGCGCCAAACTCCGCTAATGTAGGCCGTGATTGAACCGTGAGCACCATGCCCATGATAGCCGCGGTGATACCCACCAAGGGAAGGGATTTATATCCGATAATGTAACATTGTCTAAAAAGCTCCTGCCACTCATATCGTGGTCTCAAACCCTCCCTAAAAAAGCGAGCTGTGAAGTAGGAAATACCTCCCAACTCGTCCAATATTGCATTCCAGGCACTGTTTTTGCTCATTTAACGCCGTTCCTAAATTGAGCCAAATGTAAAACATTGGATTACTTTAGAATATGCTAAAAATCATACCTATGCAACTAATGTGCATATTGGTTAAATTTGCTTTACTAAAGCACTGTATAACAAGTTGATTTATAAATGAAATACATTCTAGCCATTATTTCAATTGCCGTCATCGTTTTGACCCTTGGATTATTCGACACCAAGCCGGCATCCTCCCAAGACAATAACCCTAACGGTTCGAGCGACCTATCGAAGCTGATGCGGGAAATGCAGCAATACACCAACCGAGCCAAGGAGGGATTGAAAACAGGTGCCAAGCCAGAAGCTTACCCAAAGTCGTTCGACAAGATCCATACGGCCAAGATCACTGAAGGTATGAGCAAGAGCGACTACTACAAATCCTTTGCGGATTTATATGTCGCTTCGGTTAAAAACTACGCGAAATCCAATAAGACGAATCGGGTAGAGACTTACAACAACATGGTTTCTGCCTGCTTGGCATGTCATTCGCAGCATTGTCCGGGCCCAGTACCTGCTATCAAAAAAATGATTTGGGATCCGAAATGATTTTTCAAAAAACAATTTGCCCCAAATCTGTAATTTGACCGTTGACCACTACCACTCCAGAGACGGTATCCGGCATTAAGGGTGGCTGTGGGGTGATGACAACATCGTAATTGCCGGCAGGGATGCCTGAAATCAGGAAAAAACCCGCGGTATCCGTATACGATGAATAAGAGGATCCCATTCCGATTGCTGTGATTAAACTTGTAGGAGTGGGTGGCACTACGGTTCCACTTATCGAGCCATTGATCGCTTGATCAACCACCCGTATCACTGGTTTGAGTGCAAACTGACCGTTTCCTTGGTCGATTACCGACTGACCGGCATCAAAGTCCAACAACAATGCGTAAGAAACCCCTGCAACCAGTTCACGATGAACCTGTAGTTTCAGTCCCGACTGCATAGCCGAAGGGGTAGAAAGCGGGTGGCTCACTCCATTTAATACAACCGAATTGTTGGTGCCCAAAATGAGCCGTACCTGTTGCAGTTTGCCTGCCGGAATCCCGGCGCTGGCAATCAAGGTGTCAACGCCCCCGGTGAAATCCAAAAGGTTGTAAATGCCAGCATTTGTGTTGATGGTAACCGTGCCTGATGCCGTACCTGTGATTTCAACGGCTACGATTTCAACATTAACCTCGTCATAAACGGCAGGAGCATCCATCAAACGAATATGCAACGTGGCCTGACCAGCTTCCTCTTCCTTGCCGCAGGAACACATAAAAACCGTGATTATCAGCAGGGATATACCGTAAATTGTTTTTTTAAATTGGCTAAAATGAAAATTGAGCATCAACATATGTGGCTAAAGGTTAATTTCCGTTATCAAAGTTAGTTCAAGTAAACCATTTGGCATTTTCTTTGTTGAACATCAAAGCACAAAAAATCCAAATCCATTATGAAAAAGAAATTGCTATTGCTATTTATTGTTCCGATTGCGGCCGTTGGCGCCTTCGCTTCTCTCAAACACATTGATGTTTATAATGTAGACACCCAAAAGAGCTCCGTTGAATGGTATGCCGAAAAGGTGACCGGCAAACACAATGGACTCATCAATTTGAAGTCTGGACAATTGTTAAACAATCACGGCCGTTTTGGAGGCAGTTTTGTAATGGATATGACCAGTTTGGTTTGCACTGATTTGAAAGACGGCTCCAAGGCCAAATTGGAGGGCCACTTGAAATCTGATGATTTTTTCTCGGTGCAAAAACACCCTACCGCTTCATTTGAGATCACCTCCATGTCGCCCATCAGTGGCGCAAAGGCCGGTGCCCCCAATTACACTGTGTCTGGTAAAATGACCATCAAGGGTATCACCAACGACATTACCTTCCCAGCCAATGTGACCATTGCAGGGGCCACCATGATGGCAACGGCTGACATCAAAATCGATCGCTCCAAATACGATATTCGTTATGGCTCCAAAAGCTTCTTCAGCGACATTGGCGACAAAGCCATTTTTGATGACTTCACCCTCAAAGTGAAATTGGTAGGTAGTCTTTAAAATCCGATCACACGTTTGTTTAAAGGCCTGGATACACCAGGCCTTTTTTAATGCACTGTATTTCAGTTTTTTATATAATTCGAAATCCTTTCATTTTACAAGAATTTAACCGAATTTTTACTTGAATGAGCAAGGCGATTATCTTACCTTTGCACAGTCTTGAAAATCAAAGACAAATGATGCGGAAAAGCATTTGGTTGACTATCGGATTTTTTCTGCTTTCGTGGAGTGCTTACTCCCAAGACACCATTGCCTTTCAAGGTGGAGAAGGAACCGCATCTAACAACTGGGACTTTGTGCCAATTTCCAGTGCAGGTGGCCCTGCCTCATTGCTTCCTGGACCACAAAGCGCACAAACACGTTCTGGAACCAAATCCATTCGAGTTGGAGGCGGAAACTACCAGCTAAACTGCACATCAGGAAAAAATTGCTTCGTTGGAGGGTCAACGGCTATTGTAACAGGATCCATAACGGGGACGGTTCTGACCGTGACCGCTGTCACTAGTGGATCACTTAGTGTAAACTCTCCTCTTCAAGGCGCAGGCATAGCCCCGGGAACATATATCACCACCCTTGGAACTGGGACGGGCTTGACCGGGACCTATAATATCAACATTTCTCAAAACGTATCATCTACAACCATCACCAATTACAGCGCTGAAGGTTGCGGCATGCATGGGAAAATCATTGAGATGAATCCTGTTTGTATAACAGGATTAAGTGGTGTTCAAATAAAGGCATTCACTTCCGCAAGTGGAGACCCGGCTTGTGGACTTGGATTTGATGATCCCGATTATTTGCATTTTGAAGTTAATGAAAACAATAGCGGCTGGGTGACTATTGCAACACTACGCGGTCAGAATAACAATACTTGGAATTATGCGATGACAACTATAGGGGGCTTGCAAACAGTACCCAACCCATTCGTGTATAACGTAACACCAGGCGCCTCCTCCATAGCTTTCAGAATCCGAGGTGTCATGAACCGTTCAGATGAATTTTTTTATGTTGATGATATAAGTCTCACCACCACCGGTCCCATTCCACCTGCAGGAACCGCTGGCACATGGACTGGCTCCGCCAATACTAATTGGCACAACCCATGCAATTGGGCCAGCAAAACCCTTCCAACAAGCACCGTTACGGTAAACATTCCAGATACCTCGATTAACTACTGTGAAGTTTTTCCGGGCAATACCGCCGTTTGCGGTGCATTAAATCTGAATGACACCCTCAAGGTCGAATCCCCTACTAGCAACCTAAATGTCATCGGCAACTTCACCATTAAGGCAAATGGTTTTTTTGACATGTCAACCAACGCCACCACCGGAGGCAACATGTCGCTTACGGGGAATTGGATTAACGAACGTAACGAAACCTATTTCGATGAACAAGGAGGCAAGGTATTATTAAATGGCACAATAACTCAAAACATCCAAGTCACAGGTGCCAACAGCGACAAAGAGGTGTTTTCAGTTCTTGAAATCAACAAGTCCTCTACACGAACCGTCCCTAACGAAAACATTGAAATTGATCCCAACAACCAGCGTGGCAACATACCGGTATTAATCTTGACTAATGGAATTTTTGATTTCCGCTCGTTCAAAAAGGAGCTTTTTGTAGGTAACTTTTTCAACGGCTCGGTCAGCAGGACAAACGGAGCGGTTTGTTTGGAAGATAGCATATATCGAACAAAATTCACCCGCGCCATCGATCCATCCCAAGGCACTTACACTTTCCCGATTTGTGCATTTTCGTCCACAGTTTTATCCACATCTCAGTACATCCCTTTCATTGTGTCGAACATGACAGGGTCGCCAGGATATGTGACCTTGAATTCTTACGCCACCTTAGCTACCAACCTGCCTTTGCCCATTGCACCTAATTTTGTGACCAATTTGAACAGCACAACTGGGTTACTCCCGGACAACCGTGATGCCACGGCGAACAGGTTCTGGAGCGTTGTTGCAAGCACCCCCATGAATGGTGACATGAGGTTTTCATACAACCCAACTTTAGATCAACCTGTTTCACCATTCAATAATCCAACACTATACAAGGCCCAGAGCTATAACGATGTAACGGATCAATGGGAGCCATACCTCCCAGGACAGACTACAGCCAACTACTATGTAATCGTTCCGTCTACCTCCTTGGCAAACACATGGACCATATCCAGTTCTCCGTCACCACTTCCTGTGGAGTTACTGCAATTCAAAGCACACGCTAAACCGGACCATACTGTATTGATCGAATGGCGCACCGCTTCCGAGACAAATTCCTGGAACTACCATGTTGAGCGGAGCAACGGCTATGAAGATTTTGAAACAGTAGCTGTTTTGTCTGCAGCCGGCAACTCATCTTCCATAAGTGAATATCATACAATAGATGACAATCCGCTGGATGGCATTTCCTATTATCGCTTGCGCCAAACGGATTTCGATGGTACTGAACACGTGTACGATCCCGTTCAGGTCACATTCCAGCGCGAATCAAATACCGGGATTCGCGTCTATCCAAATCCCGCAATGGACCAGGTTTTCATCCTTGGTCAATCCGATGCAACCGTCATGAAATTAAGCGATACAAAAGGAAAGACGGTGAAGCAGATCCAACTTAAATCCGATGAGGTGAACCGAATGGATCTCTCCTATCTCCCGCCGGGTATCTATTTTTTATCAGATGACGTCGGAAACAATGAAAAACTGATCGTTAAATAAAAAGCCCGTTCGCTGAACGGGCTTTTCAATGAAATTGGTTTTTGAATTATTTTGGTTCCAGCAATTTGAAGAACTGATCCAATTGTGGAAGAATAACAATCCTGGTTCTGCGGTTTTTTGAGCGACCATCGTCCGAATCATTTTCGGAAACCGGAACATATTCACTTCTACCTGCAGCTATCATCCTTGAAGGATCTACACCATGGTTTTTCTGAAGTTCCCTGACGATAGAGCTTGCACGCAGCACACTCAAGTCCCAGTTGTCGCGGATACGGTCGGTAGCAATCGGTTTGCTGTCCGTATGTCCTTCAACCATGAATTGAACATCGGGCTGCGCCTTTACGACTGCGGCAACTTTTGCAAGCACGCTGCTGGCGGCAGGACTGATTTCATAGCTGCCGGTTTTGAACAACATCTTATCGGAGATGGATATGAATACGGCACTGCCTTCAATATTGATGTTCACGTCCTGGTCATTGACATCATTCAAAGCACCTTTAAGGTTCAATGCAAGGTTCATGTTCAATGAGTCCTTGCGGGCCATTGCCGAACGCAGATCGGTTATCAAGGCATCCTTGGAAGTGATGTTTTCCAAAGACTTCCTGATGCTTTCAGATTGTGCAGCACTGATGACGGATAAGTCCTTCAACTGTGCCAGCATCGTTGTGCTGTTAGCCCTTAATGAAGTCATCTCCTGCTCCATGCTGTTGATACGGCTTGCCTGTTTTTCCTTCTCGGATTGACAAGCGCTCAGTTGATAGCTAAGCTTGTCGTTTTCCATCTTTAGCGCCTCGTTTCTCGCTAGTTCGCTTTTATATTTCTTGGAGGAAACACAACCGGTGGCGACCAATGAAAGGCAAACGGCAGGCACAAGAATCAATTTCAAGTTTTTCATATAGCAATGATTTGTGATGTATTACAATTTTAACCTCGCAAAGTTAATGAATGGGTATATATAGTGCTTGAAACGGGGGTAAAGAGTACATTTGCAATATGTTGTTGCTATCACCGGAACACTTTCAAGACTATCAGCTGCTTGACTGTGGCGACTTCGAAAAACTTGAACGCTTCGGCAAACACATCACCATCAGGCCTGAACCTCAGGCGGTTTGGAGTAAATCATTGTCTTCAAAAGAATGGGAGAGAACAGCCCACGTTCGATTCATACCTAAATCAGGATCTACAGGGGAGTGGAAAAAATTGCGCGAGATGCCGGATCGGTGGCATATTCAATATGCCCTCGAGAAAGAAGCAAACATCCATTTCCGTCTTGCATTGACTTCATTCAAGCATGTTGGCATTTTTCCTGAACAGGCCGTGAATTGGGAATACATTTTCAAAAAAACCAAAGCGCTCAAAGCGGATGTCCCAAAAGTCCTCAACTTATTCGCATACACCGGTGGGTCATCATTGGCAGCCAAGGCCGCAGGTGCCGATGTCACACACCTTGACTCGGTACGACAAGTGGTTACCTGGGCCCGGGAAAACATGGAAGCAAGTGGACTAGACAACATCCGCTGGGTGATTGAAGATGCGATGGCATTTGTTAGAAGGGAACAGAAAAGAGGCAAGAAGTACAATGGTATCATACTGGATCCACCTGCTTACGGACACGGAACAAACGGTGAGAAATGGAAGCTTGAGGACATGATCCATGAGATGACACAACTGGTAACAAGCTTGTTGGAGCCCGAAGACCATTTCCTATTGATGAACACCTATTCGTTGGGTTTTTCGTCTCTCATCATTGACAACTTGCTCAACACCACATCCCTCAAAGGCACCTTTGAGACCGGTGAGATTTTCCTACATTCCCAAACCGACCAAAAACTTCCATTAGGCGTTTTTGGCAGGAGCATTTGATTCAAAAAACATTTTCCTTTTTGCCGTGTTAATTCTTCATGACAACAAAAATGCAATTGGTTTTAACCGGACTCTTGTTATGTTATCTGGCAAACGCCACCGCTTGCAATGAATCAGCTCATAAACAAAACCCTTCCATGTCAACAGATTCAAGTCAATCCAAAAACCCTTATTACTCCCGAACCGATACCAGTAAAATTGTTGTAGAGGATTCGGAGTGGAAAAAGGTTCTTCCGGCTGAAGTATATTACATCGCTCGTGAAAAAGGCACCGAAAGGGCTTTCACAGGAAAATTCTGTGATCACGAAGGGGTTGGCACTTATTTTTGCGCAGCTTGTGGTAATGCGCTTTTCAAATCCGACTCCAAGTTCTCCAGCTCGTGTGGATGGCCCAGCTACTTTGAATCGATTCGTCCCAACGCAGTCAACTACAACCCCGACTACACCTATGGCATGAACAGAATTGAGGTGGTTTGTGGACGATGCGACGGACATCTTGGACACATATTCGATGACGGACCTCCTCCTACTTACAAGCGTTTTTGCATCAACTCCATCGTTTTAGATTTCGAGCCGGAAAAACCCTGACATGTGTTTCCCTGATTTTGGAAATATTATTAATTTTCCATCATGGGACAACAATTGAAATCCTCACCCTTTAACTTAGCGGTAATCGCCGCAGGCTTGGGCTTTTTCGTTGATGCCTTCGACCTTTTCCTGTTCAGCATTTATCGAATACCCAGTCTTAACGAACTCGGTTTGAGCGGTAGTGAACTGAAAACACAAGGTGAACTATTGCTATCCATCCAAATGGCCGGCATGATGGTCGGAGGGATCCTGACAGGTATCATTGGTGATAAAAGAGGACGCGTGGCCGTGTTGTTCGGATCCATCCTGCTCTACTCCGCAGCCAACATAGCGAATGCCTATGTGACTGACACCACTTCTTACGCAGTCATTCGATTCTTGGCGGGAGTCGGGTTGGCTGGCGAGCTTGGCGCAGGCATCACCTTGGTAAGTGAAACCATGACTATCGAGCGAAGAGGTTATGGAACCATACTGGTTGCAACCATGGGTGCGTTGGGTGCCGTATCCGCAGGCCTTGCCGGCGACCTTCTGTATTGGCGTGATGCCTTTCTGTACTCCGGAATTGCGGGACTGTTGCTTTTGTTGCTTCGAATGAAATCACTGGAATCAAAAATGTTTGCCCGTGCAGCAGCGGAAAACCGTTCGCGTTCAGGTTCGTTTCTCCACTTGTTTTCAAATAAAAAACGCATCCTTCGCTATATGGGATGCATCATGATGGGAGTGCCGATCTGGTTCAGCGTCGGACTGTTGATCACTCTTTCTCCCGAATTAGCCACAGAGGGCGGTATCGATGGGTGGAGACTCACCGCGGCGTTCACCCTGTTTCAAATAGGTATTGCCACAGGCGACTTGAGCAGCGGTGTCACCAGTCAGTTGGCCCGCACGCGCAAACGAACGATACTGCTTTTCATGTGCATTGCCATCATTGCAACCATTTGGCTTTTCCATGGGTTTGCAAACGGACACCTTTCCGTTTGGGTGTGCCTGCTGATGGGATTTGGTTGCGGATACCTGTCTGTGTTTGTAACCACCATTGCCGAGCACTTTGGAACAAATCTCAGGGTGCTGGTCACCTCAACCGTCACCAACTTCATGAGGGGGTCGGTAACCATCATGATCCCATTTCACCTCTTTCTTGAAAATTACATGAGCTTATGGTGGTCTCTCGTAGTTACCGGTGTTCTCGTATGGGTACTAGCAATCATAAGTACCATCTCACTGAAGGAGACTTACGGACGAGATTTGGATTTTACAGAATGAGGGATTCAAGCATCAAGCCAATCCATGGCTTGATTGGAATCAACAAAAAACCGGGTTTCGAAACCATTGGGGGCAGATGGAGAGCCAACAATCCTCCTCATGGCTGCGTTGTTTAGAAAATCCAAGGAAGAGACGACCGCATGCTTCCGCAACGCCGTTCCAGCCAGCCGGGGATACCAAAACCGTGTAGCCCACTCCTCATCCTGCGGAAGAATAGTTGACATGAACTTCAAATCACTGAAACAATACTCTATGTCGTTGTTTCTAACATAGGCAAGAATGAAACTCAAGCATTCGCGGAAATCCTGAGGTTTTGCATAGCCCTTCCATTTGAGGCGCAGCATCCTAGCTTCAGGATCGTGCGCTACACAGATAAAACTCTTATCGAATACAACCTCTTCGGCAATCATGGATCCGCGAATGTATCATTTGCATCCTCTCTTTAAACCAAAGATTTGGCTAACGTCAAGGATTTAAAAGTGAATTACCCCAATGAATTGGTGAAAGAAAATCGATTGTCCACATGGGACCTTTAATGTAATTTTGTTGTCCGTATGGAAAATAAAAGAAGGGTCAGAACCCGATTCGCACCAAGTCCAACAGGCCCCCTGCACATGGGAGGGGTTCGAACCGCATTGTACAACTACCTCTTTGCCAAACGCAGCGGCGGTGATTTTTTGCTTAGAATCGAGGACACCGATCGGAACCGGTTTGTTGAAGGCGCCGAGGAATACATAATCGAAGCACTGAATTGGTGTGGAATCGTTATCGATGAGGGCGTTTCAAAAGGAGGCCCATTTGCACCCTATCGTCAGTCGGAACGAAAAGAACTTGGCATTTACCGCGACTATGCCGAACAACTGGTCCGTTCAGGTCACGCCTACTACGCATTTGACTCGGCCGAAGATTTGGAACAGATGCGAAAGCGATTGTCCGACTCCGGAAATCCGGCACCGACATACAATTTCGAATCGAGGGGGTCAATGTTCAATTCCCTTTCCCTGTCAAAGGAGGAGTCGGCTTCCAGAATGGCATCTGGACAACCTTATGTGATCCGTTTGAAATTGAGCCGGGGCAAACCGTTCAGTTCGAGGACATGATCCGTGGAATGGTCAGCTTCCAATCCGACATTGTTGATGACAAGGTGCTTCTGAAATCCGATGGTATGCCCACTTACCATCTTGCCCACATTGTGGATGATGTGATTATGGAAATTTCACATGCCATCCGCGGTGAGGAGTGGCTCCCATCATCACCAGCACACATTTTGATTTACAAATGGCTTGGTTGGGAAGACCGGATGCCCCGATATGCACATCTTCCCCTGCTATTGAAACCCGAAGGAAATGGAAAGCTCAGCAAGCGCGATGGTGACCGACTGGGGTTCCCTGTGTTCCCATTGCAATGGACCGACCCTGCAACAGGCGAAATTTCGACCGGTTACCGTGAAAAAGGATATTACCCTCAAGCTTTTGTAAACATGCTGGCATTGCTGGGATGGAATCCTGGTAGCGAGCAGGAGTTGTTCAATATGCACGAGCTCATCAACTCCTTCACCATGGATCATGTTCACAAGGCAGGAGCACGATTCGATCCTGAAAAAACCAAATGGTTCAATGAGCAATACCTGAGGTCGCAACCCGACATTGACATTGCCACAAGAATACAACCATTGGTGGCCGAGCGATTCGGCATCCAAGAACCAGATCATCGTTTAAGCATCTCTTTCCTTCAATCAGCTGTGATTTTGCTGAAGGACCGGGTGCAATTTGAGAGAGAAATGGTAGAAACCGGACAATACCTCTTCGTTGCACCTAACGAATATGACCAAACCGTCATCTCCAAAAAATGGAAACCGGGGTTGAGGTTGTTTTTCACCACCCTTTCATCAAGCATTCAAAAACAAATCCCTTTCGACCGAAGTGGAATCGATGCAACCATCAAAGCTTGCGCCGCTGAACATGATGTCAAACCTGGTGAAATCATGCAGCTGTTGAGGGTTTTAATCAGCGGGCAGGCAGGAGGTGTTGATCTGATAGGCATGATCGAGCTGCTTGGATCCAATGAGGTGTCAGCACGGATCGAACGAGGTGTTGATTCAATTCCCGATTGAAAATCAAACTTTTTTAGTCCTGGAGCACAACCTAAAGTGTGATTTTTCGTTATTATCTTCGTAAATTGCGAAGAAAGTTGCCTTTTACCCTATGGGAAGCTACGACCAATTGATTTCCAAACTGGATGCATTCATCCGGAAGTACTATAAAAACCAACTCATCAGGGGTGTACTACTTACGTTTACAGCCCTGAGCGTTAGCTGGTTGGTGTTTACTGGTGCTGAATACTTTGGCCACTTCGACACAGGTGTCAGAGCCTTCCTTTTCTGGACATTCATTCTTGTCGCTGCGGTGGTGTTGTTCAAAATGGTGATTACGCCGGCCTCCAAGTTGTTCAGGTTGGGCAAGACCATCACCCATGAGGAGGCAGCACGCATCATCGGAACCCATTTCTCAAAGGTGAGCGACAAACTCATCAACACCTTACAACTAAAGGCCCAAGCCGATCATTTACCCGAATCAAATGAGCTTCTGCTTGCCAGCATACAGCAAAAAACCTCCGAACTGCAGCCCATTCCTTTCGTTCAAGCCATCGACTTTTCCAAAAACAAGAGGTACCTGCGCTTCGCACTGATTCCAGCTTCCGCCTTGGTCATAATCCTTTTCGCTGCGCCAAGCATGCTGCTCGACGGAAGTCGTAGACTGGTCAACCACAACACACATTTCGAAACTCCTGCTCCGTTCTCATTTGTGATCACCAATGACAGTTTAGAGGTAGTGGAAGGCAACGATTTCACTTTGACAGTTGAAACGGAAGGCGATATCCTGCCAAGTGAAATGTTCGTTGAAGCCGACGGCAAGCAATTCCGTTTGGATGGCAGTGGCAAAACCGGATTCAATCATGTTTTCAAGAGCGCGCGAAAAACAACCACATTTCGACTGCTTGCCGATGGATACGCATCATCTGGATATGAGCTTAAAGTATTGCCCAACCCCTCCGTTCTTGATTTCAGCGTCACACTTGATTACCCTACCTACACTGGCAAGCAAGACGAACGGGTGTTGAATACAGGAGATTTGAATGTCCCTGCCGGCACCCGTGTAAGTTGGGAATTCCGATCAAGGAATACGGATGCCATGTCGATCAGGTTTTCCGATACCACCTTGGACATGAAGCCCGAGGGCACAGTGTTCAAACACTCCAAGGTTTTTATGCGTCCGGACCAATACTCCGTAACTCCCTCCAACGAACTGTTTGTATCCAAGGAGCCCTTGTCATATTCCGTGCAGGTTGTCCCCGACTTGTATCCCTCCATCCGGATTGAACAGCAAGCAGACTCCACCAGCGCAACACTGGTCTATTTCAAGGGTGATGTCCGCGACGATTACGGATTTTCAAAACTTACTTTCAACTACCGCTTCCTCAAAACGGAGGATGGTTCAGCTCGTGATAAAAAAGAGCTTGCCACGGCCTTGCAAGTCAACCGAGTGACACAACAAGATGTTTTCTTCCACGCATGGGATATGCAAACACTAAACATCAGGCCAGGAGAAGAGCTCGAGTATTTCTTTGAGATATGGGACAATGACGGAGTGAACGGCCCTAAATCGGCCCGAACACAGCCGGTGGTTTACAAGGCTCCTTCCTCCGAAGAACTTGAAAAGGAAGCAAAAGAAAACGCCGACAAACTGGAGTCGGATCTTGAAAAGAGCATCAACCTGACCAAGGACTTACAGAAGGACTTGAACAAGGCCGCCAAAGACCTGGTTGAAAAAAAGAATTTGACATTTGACGACCGCAAAAAAATAGAGGATCTTCTTAAGCGACAGAAGGAATTGGAAAAGCAAGTGGAGAACATCCGCAAGCAAAACGAGCGAAACAACAACCAAGAGCGGGAGTTCCGTAAAGAGAACGAAGCCCTTCGCGATAAAAAGTCGCAGCTTGAAGAATTGTTCGACAAACTCATGAGCGAGGAGATGAAAAAGATGCTGCGCGAGTTGGAGCAGTTGATGTCGGAGTTGAACAAAGACGAGCTTAAGGAGAAAATAGACCAGATGAAGTTGGACTCCAAAGACCTGGAGAAGCAGCTTGACCGCACATTGGAGCTCTTCAAGCAGCTTGAGGTGGAAAAGAAAATGGAGGAGAACATCCAGAAGCTGGAAGATCTTGCCAAAGAACAGCGTGAACTGTCTCAGAAAACCGAACAAAGCAAGGAAATCAGTCCCGAATTGAAAGAGGAGCAGAAAGAGCTCAATGAGAAGTTTGACAAGTTACAGCAGGAAAACAAGGAGCTGCAAGAGAAAAACAAAGAGCTTGAATTCCCCAACGAAATGCAGGATCCATCGCAGGAAATGGAGGAAATCGACAAGGACATGGAGCAAAGCGAGCAGGAGATGAGTGGTGACAAGAAGCAACAAAAACAGGCCTCTCAGTCTCAGAAAAAAGCTGCTGAGAAAATGGACAAGCTCGCTCAAAAAATGCGACAGCAGCAACAGCAGCAGGAAATGGAGCAGGCAGAGGAGGATATGCAGTCCCTTCGCATGTTGCTGGAAAACCTGATCCGGTTCTCGCTGGACCAAGAGGCATTGATGCAGGACCTTAAGGGCATTGACGTGAACAACCCCCGATACACCAAACTTGCGCAAAAGCAACGCGAGCTGAAAGATGATGCAAAGGTTTTGGAGGACTCATTGTTCGCGTTAAGTAAGCGTGTGGTCAAGATCCAAAGCATAGTGAACTCTGAAATCGCATCCATTAACCACAACCTGGGCAAGACGATATTGAATCTGCAAGACCGGTTCGTAGGAGAGGCACGGGCTGATCAGCAATATGTGATGACTTCCATCAATAACATTGCATTGATACTGACGGAAGCATTTGACCAGATGCAACAAGAAATGCAATCGCAGCAACAGCAAATGCAAGGGAATTCCAGTTGTAAAAAGCCGGGCAAAGGCAAGCCCTCCCCTTCTGCACAAAAACTGCGTCAGATGCAAGAGCAACTCAACGAGCAGATGAAGGCGATGAAGAAAAAAATGGAAGGTCAGAAAAAGGGCGAGAAAGGTGAAAAAGGTGAGGGATCGAATAAAGGAATGAGTGAGGAGCTGGCTCGCATGGCTGCTCAGCAGGAAGCCATACGGAACGAGCTGCAGCAATTGAGCAATATGGAGAACAAGGACGGCAATGGAACATTGGGCGACTTGGACCAGCTTGCAAAACAGATGGAACAAACGGAAAAGGACTTGGTCAACCGCAAAATAAACGAGGAAACCATCCGCCGACAGGAGGAAATCATGACCCGCCTTTTGGAAAGTGAAAAAGCGGAGCGTGAACGCGAACAGGACGAAAAACGACGGTCTTCCGAGGGTCGGGATATGCCCAATCGCAACACCAGTCAGTTCGAAGAATACAAACGACTGAAAATGAAAGAGGTGGAGTTATTGAAAACTATACCAGCCGACATGAATCCCTTTTATAAAAACCTGGTAAATTACTATTTTCAAACCCTAGAAAATCAACCCTAGAAGGCATGTCTAGCTCCACCAAGTTTTCCAATACATTGGAATTTATTTCAGAACCCCATAGCATCAACATTGTAGAAAAGGTGATTGATGATATGAAGTTGGAGTATAGCATCCATGAAGATTCCTACGGAAACATCTTGGTGGCTGTGACCGAAGCCGTGAACAACGCCATCATGCATGGCAACAAATGCGACCCCTCAAAAAAAGTGAAGGTGTATTATGAGGTAGATGGTGACCGGATCATGTTTTCCATTGCCGACGAAGGCATTGGCTTCGACTACTACAACCTACCTGACCCAACCGCCCCTGAAAACATTGAAAAGCCAACCGGCAGAGGAGTATTCCTCATGAAGCACCTTGCAGACCAGGTGATTTTCTCAGATAACGGTAAGGTCGTGGAAATGTACTTCAAAACGCACAACGACACCGTCGCATAATCATTAATTCACCATCACGAAATTTCCAAAACCAAAACGATATGATTCGATCACTGACCCTGCTTGTTATTGCCCTTGCCTTTGTTGCCTGTGGCGGAAACGATGAAAAAGAGGCTCCTTCAACCGATACGATTCCTGCCATAAACGATTCGGCAAGTGCGCCTGTTTCCGTTTCAATTCCTGACACGGCACCCCAGTCAGGCCAGTCAGCAATGCGCATCAATCCGCCTCACGGCGAACCAGGTCACGTTTGTGAAGTGGAGGTCGGTAAACCCATTCCTGATAATCTGAAGAGCTCCGCACCTGCTGAAAAGGTAACCGCCACTCCGAATAGCAGCCCGATCACGGTTAATCCAGCTCCGGCCCCTGTAAACAACATGCCGGCAACCATTTCAACCAATCCGGGCACCAATCCAGCTGCCTCAGCCGCCACTGCTCCAGGTATGAACCCGCCCCATGGGCAACCAGGTCACGATTGCGCCATTCCTGTGGGGGCACCTCTTAAGAAATAAATTGTTTTTCAGGAGTAGATTTCTGCCCGCTGTTGTTTGACGCGTTCGTCTACGAGGTATTCATCGTAGCTCATTCTCTTGTCTACCATTCCATTCGGACCAATTTCAATGATTCGGTTTGCAACCGTTTGCGTAAACTGATGATCGTGCGAAGTGAACAGCGCTACGTGTCTCCAATCAATCAACGCATCATTGAATGCCGTTATCGACTCTAAGTCCAAATGGTTGGTTGGCTCATCGAGTACCAGGCAGTTTGCATTGGTAAGCATCATGCGAGATATCATGCATCGTACCTTCTCGCCCCCTGAAAGCACTGATGATTTTTTCAAGGTCTCCTCCCCTGAGAACAACATCTTGCCCAGGAAGCCACGTATGTAGGTCTCGTTTTTGTCAGCAGAAAACTGCCTCAACCAATCTATAAGGTTTTCCTCAGAATTGAAAAACGAACTGTTGTCGTTGGGAAGATACGAGGTGGTGATGGTTCCACCCCATTTATAGGCTCCTGAATATCCATCAACATGGCCATTCAGGATTTCAAAAAGGGCGGTCAGGGCCAGATGGTTTTTCGAAAGGAAAGCAACCTTGTCGCCCTTTACCAAATTGAAATCCACTTTCGAAAACAGAGGAGCGCCATCGGATCCATTAAAGCCCAAACCTTCAACAGCAAGTATCTGGTCGCCACAATCACGTTCGGCCGTGAAAATGATGCCCGGGTATTTCCTGTTGGATGGCTGGATTTCATCTATGACCAACTTATCAAGCAACTTCTTCCTGCTGGTGGCTTGCTTTGATTTGGATGCATTTGCGCTGAAGCGCTCGATGAATTCCTGCAACTCCTTGCGCTTATCCTCTATCTTTTTATTCTGCTCAGAACGTTGACGTAAAGCCAGCTGGCTCGATTCATACCAGAAAGAGTAGTTACCCGTGTAGATATTGATTTTTCCAAAGTCGATGTCGGCAACGTGTGTGCATACGGCATCCAGGAAATGGCGGTCGTGTGAAACCACAATCACCGTATTCTGGAATCCTGCCAAGTAATCCTCCAACCACGAAATGGTTTCCACATCCAAGTCATTTGTGGGCTCATCCAACAGCAGAATATCGGGATTACCAAAAAGGGCTTGGGCCAACAACACTTTGACTTTCTCCTTTCCATTCAGCTCTTTCATCAAAAGATGATGTCGCTCCTCGGAGACTTGAAGCCCGCTCAGCAACTCCGCCGCGTTGCTCTCGGAGTTCCATCCATCCATTTCGGCAAACCTGGATTCCAACTCGGCGGCAAGGTCTCCATCCGCATCACTGAAATCCGCCTTTGCATATAACGCATCCTTTTGCTGCATGACATCCCATAAGCGCTTGTTACCCATCAATACGGTTTGCATTACAGGATAATCATCGAATGCAAAGTGATCTTGCGACAAAACGCTCATCCGCTCGCCAGGAGTCATGGAAACCTGCCCCGTGGTGGGATCGATGGTGCCAGCAAGAATCTTGAGAAAGGTGGACTTCCCCGCACCATTTGCACCGATGATACCATAGCAATTGCCAGGTGCAAAGCGGATATTTACATCTTCGAAGAGCACACGCTTGCCATACCGCAGCGAGAGATTAGATACTGAAAGCATAATTTGAATTAAGGTTGCAAAGGTCGGTAAAATTGGTCAACGCGGAACCGCCTCTTACAACAGCTATCATAAAAAAGAGGCGCCGGTAGACGCCTCTCGTTGTACGAATTATTTTATGGTGAGTCAGTTTCTTTGGAACCTTTTCACAATCAACTGGCCTTCATTGGTGATCATCCGAACCAAATATCCACCAGGACGAAGGAATCCCAAATCAAGGGCACTCACGTTGTCATTTGTTTTGTAAACCAATCGGCCAGGAATATCATAAACCTCAATGGAGGAAATCTCCTTGTTCGAGCGGTTGCTGATGAACAGCATTCCGTTGGTTGGGTTTGGATAAACCACAAACTGGTCTTCCGCTCCTTGGCCATCGAATTCAGAGATGGAAGTGGTTTGTGGGCCATAAGTGATATTCAGCACCGGTGCAAACTCGGGATCTGTGGAGCCAGTGAAAGTGACCATACCGGCTGCACCTGGAGCAGAAAGCATGAATTGTGTGTTCACAGTATGGGTAATATAGGGCAGCAAAGAAGCGGGAATTTCCAAACGAACCCAACCCCCATCGGTGTTAGCGGTACCAAATCGGCAAGCGGATCCGGATGCATCGCCCGGAGCTTGAAAATCGGATGGCTCAACATTTACAGTTGTTCCAAAATTTCCACTTACAACCTTAAGCTCCATCGTGGTGCCAATCGGATTGGAGCCGGTCAATGATTCCCTTCTGATGAAAATGCTTGCGGCCGACACACCGGTGTCGGGCATGGAGGTGGTGTTGAATGTGATTATGGAGGAATAATCGTCGCCATTGCTATTTCCAACCATCAGCGACGAAGAAACCAAACCTTGTGCCGAAACAGACCCGTCGGAACTTCCTCCAACAGCTGTAAGGAACTGATCATCCATCAAGGCCTTGAGATAAAACTTTCGTGTATGGTAGCTAAC
>JBEAXM010000192.1:0-2541 GCA_041159805.1 Bacteroidota bacterium | reverse complement strand
CTGTGCGATAGCAAGCCATCAAACAGAAACCCTCTTTCACCATCGCCGCGAAAGGATTCGGTCATATATCGCCCGATGCCGTATACAATGGCGTAAACCAAGAATACTTGTCCGGAAAAGTCCTTTCCTCGCCGTTGAACCCAGTACATAATGGCGATGGACAACAAAATGATACCAGAATCCCACAACTGCACCGGATACAGCGCCTCGCCTAACGGCTCGGCGTGCGACTTAGGGTCATTAAAAACAATCCCCCAATCCCCAGGCTTGCAAACCAAACCATGACAGCATCCGGCCATCAAACAACCGATCTTCCCAATGGCATGAACCCAAGCCCCCGCAACACCCACATCATCCATTCGATCCCAAAAATCCCATCCCCGCTTCTTGAACCACCAAAACAAAATGGGCAGGGTCACCAAAAACGAACCGTAAAACACAAAGCCATCGCCCAAATGGGACAGAAAATGTCCCATGTTATTCCAATAACCCACGGGATCTTCAAAAAAGAAAAACAACTTCCCTCCCAAGAAAACCCCCAACCCACACCACAAAATCAATTCACTGATCGAATCAACATCCATCCCCAAGCGCTCGCGGTTGAAATACAGGTGCAAAAACGCCGCAAGCATCCCCAACAGAATAAAAAATCCGTAACTATAAAGGGTAATCCCGCCGATATGAAACAACTCGGGCCTCATGGATCACAAACCTAATCACAAATGCGATTGAATCAATGCCAACACCGACATCAATTCTTCCGAACTCGGGTGTAATTTTTCTTTGGTAAAATTGATATCACCCACCGTCTGCATCGGCACCAAATGAATGTGCGCGTGAGGTACTTCTAAACCAATCACCGCCGTTCCAATGCGCTTGCAAGGTACTGCCTTCCTCACTGCATGGGACACCTTCTGAGCAAACTGCCACAAGGCACCTAACTCGGCCGGTTCCATGTCGAAAATATAATCAATCTCCCGTTTTGGAATCACCAACACATGGCCATGAACCAAAGGCATGATGTCCAGAAACGCCAAATGGTGCTCGTCTTCACAAACCTTATAACAGGGGATCTCTCCCGCAACGATTTTAGAAAAGATCGAAGCCATCGCTAGATCAAATGGTAATCTCCAGAATTTCCAATTTCACAATACCCGCAGGCACAGTAATACTCACCACATCACCAACTGCCTTGCCCATCAAGCCCTGTGCAATGGCACTTTTGATGGAAATCTTATTCTCCTTCAAATTTGCCTCGCTTTCAGCAACCAAACGATACACCGCCTCTTTGCCTACATTGTGATTGATCACGCGAACATTGCACATGATGCTCACTTTGCTGGTATCCAACATAGAACTATCCAACACACGGGCATTCGCAATCATATGCTCCAATTGATTAATTTTCGATTCCAAAATACCCTGAGCCTCTTTGGCCGCATCATATTCTGCATTCTCACTCAAATCGCCCTTGTCACGCGCCTCCGCAATCGCCTGGGTAATCCGAGGGCGCTCCTCGTGCTTCATGGTATAAAGCTCCTGCTTCATTCTTTCTAGGCCTTCTTTCGATAAATATTGAATATCGCTCATGGTTGGTGTGTTTTAAGAAAAAATGTGCACCAGCGTTTTACACTGATGCACATAGTACAAATATATTAAAAGTTTCTATTATTCGGCTGTTCCCAATCCAATGCGTACGCCAAAAGAATGTACGCCGTTGAAAGGATTGGTGGCCCTGTATGAGTAATCCAAACTCACGTTGTTTCCGTCTTCACCCATTTTCCAGTCGTAGCTCAAACCCGCCATCGGACCGGTAAATGCTGAAGGACGTGTATCCTCGTTCATGATACCTTCTTGGTAGGCAAAGCCTGCGCGAACCGACAAGAATTCTTTGTAACTATACTCCGCAGCCAATGTCAACTGATTGGCACTGAAGGCGAAGTTCGTAAACCCAAAGCCCAATGTCAATTTGTTGTCGTACTGATTGGGATCAGCATCCAACTTCACATCATAAGACGCGGCAATGTTCAACAATGCGGGCAATTTGATGTTATCCACCTTTACCTGAACCGTCTTGCTGAAAGTTCCATTGTCCAAAATCGCTTTGTAACTCAAACCATCACCAGAGTGCTGCATATCAGGTCCGATATTCTTCATGCTGATACCAAAACGGAAGTCGTCTTTCTTAATGCTACCGCGTACGGGTCTCAAAGTGGTTACATATTGAACCCCCGCATCCAAAGAAACACCTGAAGCTTGCGCGTCAGGAATACCCTCAGACACCATTCTCGCCATGATACCCGCGGAGATGTTGCTACTAAAGCTCTTGGAATATGCCAAGCCAATGTTGGTCATGTTTACGCGGAAAGTACCAATACCTCCATAGGGGTTTTGCTCCGTGGTAATCTCAATTGGCTTGATGCTGTATTGCATCACGCTGATACCGAAAGTACCGCTTTCACCCACTTTTTGGGCAAACCCTGCATTGTTAATGGCGATGCCTGAACCCATGAGCCATTCCGTTCTGGAAAAACTCATCTC
>JBEAXM010000101.1:0-9737 GCA_041159805.1 Bacteroidota bacterium | reverse complement strand
CTGCCTCTTTCAAACGCTGCATGGCCATTGGATCCTTTCGAAGGTCCAAACCTTCGTCGGATTGAAACTCGGCGGCGAGCCAGTCGATGATCACTTGGTCGAAATCATCACCCCCCAGATGCGTATCACCATTGGTGGACTTCACCTCAAAAACCCCATCCCCTAGTTCCAATACGGAAATGTCAAATGTACCGCCACCCAGGTCAAAAACTGCGACCTTGGTGTCTTTATGATTTTTATCCAAACCGTAAGCCAAGGCGGCTGCGGTTGGTTCATTGATGATTCGAAGCACTTTCAAGCCGGCAATTTCTCCAGCTTCCTTGGTTGCCTGTCGTTGGCTATCGTTAAAATAGGCAGGAACGGTCACAACGGCCTCGCTCACTTCGTGACCGAGGTAATCCTCGGCGGTTTTCTTCATTTTCTGAAGAACCATGGCAGAAATCTCCTGAGGAGTATAGTTCCTATCTCCGATTTTCACCCTTGCGGTGTTGTTTTCACCCTTAACTACTTGATAAGGCACCCGCTTAACCTCTTCGGTAACCTTATCAAATGATTCACCCATGAACCTTTTGATGGAGTAGATGGTCTGGGTTGGGTTTGTAATTGCTTGACGCTTAGCAGGATCACCAACTTTACGTTCGCCATCCTTGATGAAAGCCACAATAGACGGAGTGGTTCTGCGTCCTTCGCTGTTAGGTATAACCACGGGCTCGTTACCTTCCATCACTGCTACGCAGGAGTTGGTTGTTCCCAGGTCGATTCCGATTACTTTTCTCATGATTTTAGTTTTATTGTTTTGAAAATCAAATAGGCAATCTCCATGCCATCAGCTTAACTGGGTCATATTGTCACATAAAAAACAAACGGGGCAAAATTTGCCACCAAAAGCATGACAAAAAGGCAATATTATTGGAATCCCAGGTCGGAGGTGTAAATTCCGTTTTTCAGCTCGTCCAGGGCTGGGGTATCCATTTGCTTGTCGGCTCGAATGACAATGCTCCGGCTCGAAAAAATTCCAGTTCCATTTACCACATTGCTGTAAACAGGTGGACTGGTAAGCAGGTTGGTTCCTGGCTGGTTGATATCAACATAGTTGGCCAAGAATTCGGCTCCCACGGTAACAATGAAATCCAGGTTTCCTGCATAACGACGAATGTTGGGATCGGCCGTTAGTTTGGAATCAACAAACTTGTAAAACTTCTCCCCTTCGATTTCGGTGAGAATCTCCGAAACCGATACAGGATCAGTCACGGTTCTATTGGCAAAAACCCAGTCTATGTATTTCGGGGTTATGGTTCCCAAGGAAACATTTTCCTCGTTGAATTTAAATCGGATGGTAAGATTGTAGACCCTTCCCGTTGCGTTGGTGTTGTAACGAACCGTAACTGGAAACTGGCTTGCCCAACGGATCAATTCAGTAGTGTTGGGCCTGATGATGTTGACCGGTTGCACGATGGGGGTCTGTGCTTGGAAAACATTGTTGGTTTGAGTGTTTCGGACTACGATTTTATACTCGCTGGTGGCAACTATGGGTTCACCATTGTTACGGTACAAGATGTTGGGTGTTGATGGAAATGTGCCGGGAGGTTTAGGTGGACCTTCAAATCGCTCCAAAGGGAATGAATCTACTACGTTATAGGAATTGCCGACCTTGTTGAGTTGGTACATTTTAACATCCAACACTCCGTCAGGATAATATACAGAATCCGGATTCTGAGCCATGACCAATGCGTTTCCCTCACCCAGGAATGCCTTTTGAATACGAACAATTTGCGTGTCAACCCCAGGGTCGAGAATACCATAAATGACACCGGTCTCCTTGTAGGGAGCATTGAGTTCAATTTCATTCTCGCACGACTGGAATACGGATGCTGCAAGGATTAGAGCGGCAATTAGTTTGTTGGCATGATTCATGCTTCAAAAGTATTATTTTCTAATGGTAAATACCTATTTTTGAAGACATTTAATCATTTTTGATGCGTTTCATGAGGACCATTCCAATCTTACTGTCCCTCCTACTGCTGATTTCGTCGGAACTGCTTGGCCAACGAATAAAGGACAAGTATGAATTGATGGTTTTCAGTGAAAATTTCGACAGCCCAAGTGAAATCTGGTCGGTTGAAGCCAATTCCGATAACCTGTTTGTGATACAGGACGGAGAGTATATTTTACAGCGAAAAAATGTTCAGACACCATACGTGGTTTTCGCTGGTTTGGATGGCCCCATCGGAGATTGCCGACTCGTTGCATCAATCAGGATTGAAAAAAACATGGGTAATGAGGCCCATGCGGGAATCCTTTTCATGATGCAACCCGAAGCAAGTGGAGGATTCCTGGTTGAGGTGAACAAAAAAAAGGAATACCGGATCCGACAAATCGCAGAGGGGGTTTACAGATACCTAACAGGTAACCAAAAAAACAGTGGTTGGGTCAAATGCAATGCAGCCAACGAAGTTGGAACAAACAACATCATTGAAATCAAAATGTCAAATGGCACTTATGATGTTTTCATAAACGATATGTACCAGACCAGTTTCTATGAACCGGCATACAAATCGGGAAATATCGGGATTGTGGTGGGACCGGATAGCCGGGCCAGGGTTGATTTCGTTTATGTTTTTGGTAAGGGACCTGCTATGGAACCTGAAAGCAATGAGACCAACAAGGAAAACGATTCCCAAGCTTCGGTTTCAGACGGAGAGGAAGTCATAAAGCTGGCCGAGTCCATTATCCAATTGAGAACGCAAGTCAATGATTTGAAAAAGGAAAACGAGGAACTGAAGCGGGCAATGTCGACCATACGTATGAGTGAGGGCGAAAAATCCTCCGAAATCAAATCCCTTGAAAGCGAATTGAAATCCATGCAAGACCAACTTTCGCAAAAAGAAGTTGAAATCACCAAACTCATATCCGAAAAAAACGAGTTGTTGAAATACAAGGAAATGGCCGGAGGAAATGAGAATGGGGACTTGGTCATTTCCCTCTCAAAGGCCCTCAAAGCAGAGAAGGAAAAAACAATGAAGCTGGAAGAGGAGTTGCGGAAGTTGAAGTTGGAGAAACAGTGACCAGCTTGCCTCGCCGCAGGCGGGTGACAAGTTACTAGTGACCGGTGACCGGTGACCAATCACCAATTAACCAATGACTAATCCCCCAATGACCAATGACCAATGACCAGTGACTAGTGACCGGTGACCAACTCCCCTATGACCAACTCCCCAATGACCAATCCCCCAATGACCAATTCACCAATGACCAATCCCCCAATGACCAATTCACCAATGACTAATGACTAATGACCATAAAGCCATGGATGCAAAGAAGATAACCACCAATACGCTACTTGAAATGAAAAAGCGTGGAGAAAAAATCTCCATGCTTACCGGATATGATTTTTCGCTTGCGCGGATTTTGGATGATGCGGGAATCGATGTCATCTTGGTTGGCGACTCGGCTTCGAACGTGATGGCCGGGCACGAAACCACCCTTCCTATCACACTCGACCAGATGATTTACCATGCATCATCTGTTGTGAGAGCCGTCAAACGTGCGTTGGTCGTGGTTGACCTGCCATTCGGATCCTACCAAGGTAATTCAAAGGAAGCGTTGGGTTCGGCGATACGGATAATGAAGGAATCGGGAGCACACGCGGTCAAGCTCGAAGGAGGTGCAGAAATCATTGAGTCGGTCACACGTATCTTATCGGCTGGTGTTCCCGTCATGGGTCATCTTGGGTTAACCCCGCAATCGATTTACAAATTCGGAACTTATGTGGTTCGTGCCAGGGAGGATGCCGAAGCCCAGAAACTGATTGAGGATGCAATGATGTTGGAAAAAGCAGGGTGTTTCGCAATTGTGCTTGAGAAAATACCCGCACAACTGGCCGCCAAGGTCGCTCAAAAAATAAACATTCCGATCATTGGTATCGGAGCAGGAAACCAAGTGGATGGACAAGTGCTCGTTTTACACGATATGCTTGGCATCAACAAGGAATTCAATCCGAGATTCCTTCGTCGCTATGCCGACCTTTACGGAATCATCCATAATGCCACCGCATCCTATATCAGCGATGTGAAGAGCCGTGATTTCCCGAACGACAAGGAACAATATTGATTGCAAGGCGGTGTCGGAATTACAAGTACTGTACGAAGACAACCATTTGATTGCCGTGAACAAACGGCCTGGCGATATCGTGCAAGGCGATAAAACGGGTGATGAACCGTTAAGCGAGATAGTTAAAAGGTACATCGGATCCAAATATCAAAAACCCGGCGCAGTATTCCTGGGAACCATTCACCGGATCGATCGTCCCGTTAGCGGGGTGGTTCTGTTTGCCCGAACCAGCAAGGCCTTGGAGCGCATGAACGAACAGTTTCGATCGCGTGAAGTACAGAAAACCTATTGGGCCGTAACGCAACAAATCCCAAACCCCGTTGAAGGGAAGTTGGTGCATTACCTGTTGAAAAAGGAATCGTTGAACAAATCATTCGCCTCGCTTCAAGAAACACAAGGTTCATCGCGGTGTGAGCTGGATTATCGCGTGTTGGCATCCACCGAAAGGTACACCCTGGTGCAAGTATTGCCATTAACCGGCAGACATCATCAAATACGCGTTCAACTTTCTGCCATCGGGTGTCCCATCAAAGGTGACTTGAAGTATGGTGCCAAAAGAAGTAACCCCGACGGCTCCATCCACCTTCATGCTCGGAAATTGGAATTCCTCCATCCCGTTACCAAGGAACCCATTTCCATTGAAGCCAAGGTGCCGAAAGATAATTTGTGGGAGGATTTGGAGAAGATGGTGACAAGTGACAAGTGACCAGCTTGCCTCGCCGCAGGCGGGTGACAAGTGACAAGAAGCAGGAGGCGGTAGCAGTTGGCAGTTGCACTCCTATTCACCAATGACCAATGACCACTTACCAATGACCACTTACCAATGACCAATGACCAATGACCACTTACCACTTACCACTTACCACTTACCAATGACCACTTACCAATGACCAATGACCACTTACCAATGACCACTTACCAATGACCACTCACTAATGACTAATGACCAATTACCAATTACCCTCTCCGCAGGAAGATAATCACTCAAATCATTGCATCCAATACAATACAAAACAATTCATATCATGAAAATCACCATCTACATCCTATTGTTGCTTTGCTTTTCGGTTGAAGCACTTGCACAGGAAACAAAACAAGGCACTACACCATCACAGCAAAACACAGTTGATCCGTTGGCGGGGCTCCGGAAAGCGGGTCCAGGCGACATCGACCCTGGAACACCGCTGATGCTGAATCCTGACGTGACACCCATATATCTGGAGGACAAAACGCTTTTGAGTTCGGAAGACTTCATGAAGTACATGATGACCAACGAGTATATGCCTGAACCATATGTCGACGACAGCAAAAATGTAAAGGCCTTTGTGCTTCGCAAATCCACTGAGGAGGAAAAAGCAATGATGCGACAAATGATGCAAGGTGGAATGCAGGGAGGCCCCATGCCCAATGAAAACATAGGTCGAGCGGCAACGGCCTTCAATGTGACAGACATGAATGGAAAATCCTATTCCAACGAAAATCTGAAAGGCAAAGTCACCGTTTTGAACTTTTGGTTCATTGAGTGCAAGCCCTGTGTAATGGAAATGCCCGACCTGAATAAACTGGTTCAGAAATACGAAGGCAAGGATGTCGTTTTCCTGGGTATCGCCACCAACAAAGAGCCCCAGCTGAAAGAATTCCTTTCAAAAACAAAATTCCAATACAACATAGTGGCAAACGGCAAAAACACCTCCAATGCTTTCGGTGTGGAGGCCTACCCTACTCACATCATCATCGACCAGAACTCCAATGTAGCTCATATTGCATTAGGAGCAGGTCCGGATATTGTGGAAGTGTTGGATGAAAAAATAATGGGACTCCTGAATCCTTGATCGGCTGATTCACTAGCCCAAAAGTCGATTTCAACTATTGGAAGTGCTGAAAAAACTAAATCCCTAATGTTTCACAAGCACGGAAGCGTATTCGAGATTTTGACCAAATCTCAATATATACAAGCCGTTTTTCAAATCTGAAAAATCCAATGTCATGGTTGCTGCATCATGCTTAACAGAGCGGACCTCTCTACCTGTCATATCCATCACCACCACACGGCCTCGCTGCACATCATGATTGATTTGTAATTGGAAAACACCTTCGGATGGATTAGGCCATATGCTCCAAAAATCGTCAGCGGTTTCGGTCATACTTGCAGTGCCCAACACTTCAATGTAGCAGCTTTTCACTAGCGAATCCGAACCGAAGGCATTGGCAACCGTTAATTGAACGGGGTATATTCCCGCGCTGCTGTAGCTGATTCCTGAAGGATTGGTTACACCTGAGGAGGTAAAGTTTGCACCTGGAAAACTCCATGTCCAAGAAGTCGGTGCGAAAGAGCTTTGGTCAAAAAAATCAATCTGTTGTCCAACACTCACCACCCGATTGGATACGAAAAAATCAGCCACAGGCTTCATCAAGTTTGGAGTTTGCAGGGCGGTGATCTGATTACCTGCAGCGGTTAACACCATGATGCCATCCTTGGACAACGACATGTTGTTGTAGGTGTTTGCACCAAATCCATATTGCCATTTGACGGTTTGCAAGTCGGGCGTAAATGCATAATACGTTCCAAGTTGGGTATTGGCATAGACGGTACCATCGGATCCAATTGAAATGAAGCCCTGATTAAATAACGCCAAAGATGTATTGATCACCTGGCCAGTGGCATGGCTCAATCGCTTGATCCTGTCGTCATCAAAAATATATACGGTGCTGTCGGGGCCAACACTGATATTGCCCGTTAAACTGCTTCCCGTAGTGGTTTGCGGTACATAGCTCCAAACAGGCACCACTGCGTTACCCACATCCTCATAAGCATAGAAGTTGCCACCATCACGCCAGAAATAAATACGGTTTTCGGGACCCAATGCGATGGGGTTTTCCTGGTCAGGATCGCCTGGCAAAGGAAACGATTCATACAGGGTTATTCCTGTTTCCATATCGAGTGCCGAAAGCACAATGGGTTGAGAAATGGCGCCTGTAAGGCGATAGATGCGATTACTCGTGGCTGCCAATCCCACTGGGGGCCCGATGGCAATTAGTTCGTTATTGGTCCACAATGTGTCGCCGTTTAGCCGATTGATTCGCATGGTGGAGCTGATGCCGGATGGACCATTTACGATGGGATCTCCTTCACAAGAAAAAACAGCTCCGGGGTAGGCACCAAATGTATGAGAAGTAAATTGCGAACGCCATTTTATAGCACCCGTTGCAGGTTCAAGTGCATACAGAGAATCGGTATTGTAATCATGGGCATACACCGCATCTTCGGTGAAGCCGATGGCATACAGTATTGAAGTGTTACTGATAAAAGGAGATGTCCATAGCAAGCTGCCATTTTGCAGATCTCTACATTCAATCTTGGAGTTGTAGGGTGAAAAGTTCGTACGTGCATTAACAAAACGGTCGCCAAAAGTATAAACCGCCATACCTATTGAGGAATTATTGGAGGACGTCACACCCCAAAAGATGGATGCCGATTGGGGGCCTGTGATTTTACTAAGTCCAGATCTTGAGCTTTGACCGCCAAAGGTGGACCAGTTTTGGGCATTGGCATCTAAAAATGAGAAACATATTAAAAACAAAATTGTGTTTTTAAAACAGAGATGCATAGCTAATATTTTTTTGACCAAAATAGCAATTGAAACCGAAACAAAAGCCGTAGATTAATGTTAAGTTGAACAATCCTTTTAACAAGAAAAAATAATCAGATGTTACAGCATGTACTATCCGCATTAACCATTACCGTGTTGCTTGCCTCCTGCAGCGGAGCACCGAACAGCACTGATAGCGACAACATATCCATACCTACATCCAGACCCGCCTATGATGCCAAGGCCATCAACCCATCGGCAACCGTAGTGGAATTGTTCGTGCTGGCCCAGGGCGCTGACATGTCGAAAATGGAGTACGACAAGAAAAGTCTGAGCGTTCCTGCAGGTTGCACAGTGAAACTCAATATCAAGAGCACCTCTCCGGATGCATCCATGCCTCACAATTGGGTTTTGGTACACAAAGGCACCATGGAAAAAGTGGCCACCGAAGGTTTACAGGCCGGAAGGGATCGTGCTTTCGTACCGGATAGTCCGGATGTTTTGGTGCACTCCAAACTTTTAGGTCCCAATGAAGAGGAAACACTGACCTTTCCCGCACCACCTCCCGGCACCTATGAGTTCGTGTGCACCTACCCAGGACATTGGTCGATCATGAACGGCACCTTCACCGTTGAATGATCATTGGGGGTCGGCATCGATCTGCACCAAAAGTGATCGATGCGATGGATGCTCCATGAAATCGTTTGTGACTTTCAGTATGCTTTCCCTTACTTGCTTGAAAGGAGCATTGCGTTCAAGTTTCAATAGCAAGAGCATGATATAATAATTACGAACCCTGGATACTGCAGGGACTGCAGGGCCCAGCAACCGGTTTCCAAACACATTTCGCAGGTCACGTGTATAATATTCAGCCAAGCGGTTCAGCTGTTTCACATCCTTGTGCCGTAGTTTGAATCGAATCAATCGGTGCAGCGGTGGGTATTGGAATTGCGCTCGCTCCTTCAATTCATAATCGTAAAATCCCTTGTAGTCGTGGTTCACAACAAAGCCCAAAACCGGATGACTGGGATCAAATGTTTGCACAACCACCCGTCCTCGCTTGAATCTCCTCCCCGCGCGGCCAGCCACCTGTGATAACAGTTGATACGACCTTTCTGCGGATCGGAAATCAGGATACCCCAGCAAATTATCGGCATTCAAAACACCAACCAAGCCAACATTATCGAAATCCAGACCTTTCGTAACCATCTGGGTACCTACCAGGATGTCAATCTCTCCTGTCTCGAAACCATGAATGATCTTCAAGTAGCCCGAGCGCGAGGATCCTGTATCCAGATCCAAGCGGGCAACCTTGGCCTCAGGAAAAAAAATAGAGATTTCGTCCTCTATGCGCTCCGTTCCCATTCCACGCATCTTGATATCCACATCGCCGCAAGCGGCACATTTTTTAGGCGGACTGATGCTATAACCGCAGTAATGGCATTTATTCTGACCAGTATGCTTGTGATAGGTCAATGAAACATCGCAATTCACACAGCGAGGGCTCCATGAGCATTTGCCGCATTCCATCATCGGAGCAAAACCCCTCCGATTTTGGAACAATATAACCTGCTCCTTGGAATCCAAAGAGGAACCGATCGCCTCCAATAATTCCAAGGAGAAAAAAGACTTCACCTTTTTCTTTTTGTAAGCATCCTTAAGGTCTACAAGCTCGATTTCGGGCATTTTGATGCCTCCGAACCTTGAATGCAACTCAACCAAGGAATATTTGCCGCCCAAAGCATTGCCATACGATTCCAATGAGGGGGTGGCCGACCCAAGGATCAACCTACAACCATACATGGCGGCATTCACCACTGCAGTGTCACGCGCGTTATAGCGAGGAGCAGGATCTGTTTGCTTGTAACTGGAATCATGTTCCTCGTCGACAATGATCAAACCCGGGTTTTTCAAAGGAAGAAAAACAGCTGAACGTGCTCCAATGATGATGGGATACTTAAACTTTCCACCCTCCCCGTCACGGACCATTCGCATATACACTTCGGCGCGGTCCTTAGGTGCATATCGCGAATGATA
>JBEAXM010000094.1:0-2684 GCA_041159805.1 Bacteroidota bacterium | reverse complement strand
TTGTTGTACCAGATGCCTTGACCTGTTTGCAGCAATTGGCATTGCATCATCGCAAATCGATGAGGATTCCCTTTGTTGCCATCACAGGTAGTAACGGGAAAACCACCACCAAAGAGCTGGTGAGCCGTGTCCTTGCAAAAAAATACAGAACGGTTTATACGCAAGGTAACCTGAACAACCATATCGGTGTCCCCTTGACACTTTTGAGCGTATGCCCCGAACATCAAATTGCCATCATTGAGATGGGGGCCAACCATCGACACGAGATCGCATTCCTTTGCTCATTGGCATTGCCTACCCATGTGTTGATCACCAATGTGGGATTGGCGCATTTGGAAGGATTTGGCGGCTTTGAAGGAGTGAAGCTTGGAAAGGGAGAGATGTACACCTACGCTAAAGGAACCGATTCGTTGGTTTTCATCAACCACGAAAATCAGCATCTCAACTCGATGCTGGGAACATACGACCGGGTGTTCACCTATGGGACATCTCATGAATGCGAGGTGGTTGGTGTTCCCGAGCAAGAATCAAAATATGCAGCACTAAAATGGAAAACTCCATCCATGGAAAACTGGAGGCATTTAAATACCAACATTGCCGGCTCTTATAACTTTGAAAACATCATGGCCGCCATTGCGGTTGGCACCCACTTTGGAGTGGATGTCAACGATATCGAAGAGGCAATAACTTCCTACATTCCCGACAACCAACGCAGTCAGGAGATCCGATTCGGTGAGACCTTGGTCATCCTCGATGCATACAATGCCAATCCCACCAGTATGGAAGCCGCCATCAAAAACTTCCATAACAACATCACAGGAAACAAGATGATTTTCCTTGGAGAGATGCTGGAACTAGGTACATCCACCGAATCAGAACACATGCGGATTCTTGAACTTGCGCAGGGAACCGAAGCCCACCACATCGTAGCGGTGGGAAAAAATTTCAGTAGCATTTCTGATCATTTCAACGATAGCCGTATAATATTCCTTGCCGATTCGTCAGCTGCTGCTGATTGGCTCAAATCAAAATCGCCTACAAATCACAGGATACTGATCAAAGGATCACGCGGCTCCAAAATGGAGTTGGTAATGGACGCATTCAAATGATGCTGTAAACCACAACAAAGTCAGCTCAACCTTTTTTTGAGAAAAACTTGAAGGGGTTCCACGAAACAGAACGCTCATCTTCATAATAGCCATACCCTCCGTAGCCGTAGCCATATCCACCGTAGCCGTAACCGTATCGCTGTCCCAACCGGGAGTCGTTCAACAAAAGGCAAACATGGGATATTTTTTTCTGATCGACCATCTCATTCAATGCCTTGATGTACTCACGCTTGGAATAGTTCTCACGCACCACATAAATGTTCAAGTGTGAGTGGTTGAGGATTAAAAATGCATCGGAAACGATTCCAAGCGGTGGAGTGTCGACTATGATATAATCATATTTTGCAGACAACTCCTCTATCATCTGTCCTAATGCGGGCTTCGCCAACAATTCAGACGGGTTTGGAGGAACGGGGCCCGATGGAATGATATCCAAATTCTTGATTCCGGATGGTTGGATGATACCGTCCAAACTTTCAGAACCGATCAAATAGGAAACGATACCCTTGTCGTTTTTCAACTTAAAATCCTGAAACAGTTTCGGCTTGCGTAGATCCATTCCGAGCATGATGACCTTGTTGTCTTGCATGGCAAGAATGGAAGCGAGATTCAACGTGACAAACGACTTGCCCTCCCCTCCCACTGAGCTGGAAATCATAACCACCTTGTTTCCGGATTCTGAACCAAAATATTGCAGATTCGTTCTAACAGATCGGAATGCCTCGGCAATCCTTGATTTAGGACTATTGTTTACAACGAGGTTGTCGCTCTTCCGAACGTGACCGATGATACCTAAAATGGGAATATCAGTCAGTTGAACTAGTTCGTCGCGGCTCGATACCGTTGTTTGGAAAATTTTGGAAACGATAATGATGATCAGGGGGAGCAAAACAGCTGCAATCAAGGCCAAGGCCAACACCAGCTTCTTGTTGGGTTCTACTGGCTCATCCGTCTTGACAGCCTTGTCAAGAACCTTATTGTCGGAAATGGCAGCAGCTTTCGCTATGGCGGTCTCTGCTTTTTTCTGTAGCAGGTAGATGTAAATGTTCTGGTTCACTTCGAAACGACGCTGGATGGCCAACAACTGCCTCTCTATTTCGGGCATACGGCTGATACGACCCTCATAGTCAGAAAGCTCGGCGTTCAGTGCGGTGGTGGACGATTGAATATTGCGTTTGATGGACTTGATGTTTTCCATCAATGACACACGAGTATCAGCAATCTGCTGATCGATTACCGCTACAGCTGGAGTGGAACTTTTCACTCCGAATGACAAACTCTTTCGTTTGGATTGAAGTTCCTGGTATTTGGTGATAAGCTCTATCAGCAAAGGATCGGGTATTCCCATGGATGAAGGAGCCATCTCCGAGAGGTCAGCGCTTGAGCTCACATACTGGAGCAGATTGTCGAGCGACCTCAAAGTGATCTCCGCCTTCATCTTTTCCATATCCACACTGTTCAACCGCTCCAAGAAGGCCTTGCTTTCCTCATTCAGGTTGACGGTTTTGTTACGCTCTTTGAATTGCTGCAACTCTGCCTCTACATCACTTACCGCCTTGCTTGTTTGATCCAGCT
>JBEAXM010000088.1:0-2994 GCA_041159805.1 Bacteroidota bacterium | reverse complement strand
GCGGAAAGAAAACCTAATGGCATTAAAAAGAATGCCAATACGATTACTGATTTATTCATGATTGGATGCGTTTTTGAATTAAAAAGTTTATACAATCAACCAAAATAGCATTAAAGACACTCAATGTCAATAAACAATCTTATATTAAATTATTGGATCCTTGATTTTCAAATAATTAGACCGAATTGATATGCTGGTTTTTAATTCACCCTATCCATGTAATGATAACATGAATCCTAACCTAATCGGGTAAAACCTGGTTTTTCACGTTGGCGCAAGTATTATCCATTGATTCGCTTTTACCTACTTTCGCGACATGTTTAACGAGATATTCCAAGATCCGCTTTTTGCACTTGCAGTAATAGGTAACCTGGTACTCATTGAAACCTTGCTTTCGATAGACAATGCTGCTGTGTTGGCAACCATGGTCATGGATTTGCCAGAAAAACAGCGCAGGAGAGCCCTTCGATACGGCATCATTGGTGCATATGTGTTCCGTGGTCTTGCCTTGATTACCGCCTCTTGGCTGATTTCAATATGGTGGTTAAAACCCCTGGGAGGCCTTTATCTTCTGATACTTGGACTAAAGTATTTCTATACCAAATACACTCCGCAAAAGGAAGATGATGTTCTCAACAAGCAGGAAAGGCCCCTTTATAAATGGCTTTCGGGAATGATCAGCCCGTTCTGGTCTACTGTGATATTAGTGGAGCTCATGGACCTGGCCTTTTCCATTGACAATGTTTTTGCGGCCGTGGCCTTCACCGATAACATCTACCTGATATGCATCGGCGTATTCATCGGCATCTTATCCATGCGATATGTCGCACAAGGATTTGTGAAGCTCATTGAAAAGTACCCCTACCTTCAAACATCCGCATTCATTGTGGTAACCGTACTGGGCTTGAAACTTTCACTTTCGGTTGTTGAACACCTCTGGCCTGATTCTGGATTGGCCAAATT
This sequence comes from Bacteroidota bacterium, assembly GCA_041159805.1. Taxonomy (GTDB): domain Bacteria; phylum Bacteroidota; class Bacteroidia; order AKYH767-A; family OLB10; genus JALRAP01. The sequence goes on along the minus strand of JBEAXM010000088.1, from coordinate 2,031 downwards.
ACTGCTAGACCATAATGCTGACCTGATGTTCAGCGCCCTCACTTTAGTGCTCTTTTTCAGCCCTATCATCATCGCTAAAATTGAAAAGGGGCCCAAATGATTTTGCCGTTTAAGTCGGCATCGCAAACAATTCGATTCTAATAACGGGCTTAAAGTTCCTCGAAAGGAATGTCCAACAACGGATATGATTTCCAATCCTTATAATCGAAATGCCACCATTCGGTTGTGAAAATTTGGAAGCCATGCTTAACCATCAAGGACTGCAACAAACTACGGTTTTTAGCCGCCTCCGGTGTAGCGCGACGATCAAATGCATGGGCCCTTGAGGTGAAATCATCGTAGGGTGTTGGCATCTCTAAAAGTGCCTTGTCGCAATACCGAACCAAACCAACATCTACCGCACATCCTCTATTGTGACGCGACCCTTGGCGGGGATGGGCCACATATTCCTTACGGGTTGCCTGTTTCCAAAACTCGACCGTGACTGAATACGGCCGATAGCCGTCATAGAAAACCAATGCCAGGCCGATTTTCCTCAGTGAATCCTCAATCGACTTGATTGCTTCAGCAGCCGGCTTGACCAGATATGCCGCAGGACTGGGATACATCTTCTTTCCCATGAAATTACACTCAGATGCATAACGAACATCCAAAAAAATCCCGGGCACCAAATCATCCACCCTTACCAGCTTGTATTTATCGTCCAGTTGCCTGTATGCCTCAACAGACAAAACCCGTGCACCGTACTTGGACCGTTGTTGCGACTCCACGATCAACGGCTCTAACAAAATCAGTCCTATCAGTATTGTAAAGGAAACTCCGTACTTGATCATAGCCATTGGCAAGCCAAATTAAATTCCATCAAAACCAAGGCAAATGAAAGCAATCATTGCATACTGAGCCATAGGAAGTAATTACATCTATCAACAAGTGGATGTGGGCAAGAGGCATCCCAATTTTTGCTAACTTCGCAAATCCTGTTTTCAAACATGAAATACCCTGAACATAAGAAACTTGACCTTCCATCCATTGGAAATGACATCCTAAAAAAATGGCAAGGGGAACGGGTTTTTGAAGAGAGTATCAGCAGCCGTGAGGGCAAGCCCGCATTCAATTTTTATGAGGGTCCGCCCTCCGCTAATGGATTACCCGGCATCCACCATGTGATGGCCCGCTCCATCAAGGATATTTTTTGCCGATACAAGACCCTCAAAGGCTTCCAAGTGAAGCGAAAAGGCGGATGGGACACACACGGCCTACCCATCGAGTTAGGCGTGGAAAAAACCCTGGGCATTACCAAAGAGGATATCGGGCAAAAAATATCCATCGAAGAATACAACCAGGCCTGCCGTAAGGAAGTGATGAAATACAAGGAGGTGTGGGACGACCTAACCAGGAAAATGGGTTATTGGGTCGATTTGGACAGTCCGTACATCACATTCGAAAACAATTATATTGAATCCGTGTGGCATCTTTTGAAGAAGCTGTACGAAAAAGAGTTGCTCTACAAAGGATACACCATCCAACCTTTCTCTCCTGCAGCGGGAACCGGATTGAGTTCACATGAGTTGAACCAACCTGGCGCATACCGGATGGTCAAGGATACTTCCATTGTTGCACAGTTCAAAATCAAACGGGAACCCGTTTCGGAAATGCTTTTCAAGGTTTGCGATGGCGACATCCACTTCTTGGCATGGACCACCACGCCATGGACACTGCCTGGCAACTGTGCACTGGCTGTTGGAGAGAAAATCACCTACTCGCTGATCAAGACATACAACCCCTACACCGGATTTCCAATCAACGTGGTTCTGGCCAGTGAGCTGGTGCCTAAATTTTTCCAAGACAAGGCGAAGGACGCGTTCGACGAGGGCTTCAAGGTAGGAGACAAATCCATTCCTTGGAGTATTATGGGTGAATTCATTGGCAAGGATCTCATAGGCATCAACTATGAACAGCTCCTTCCGTATGTAAAGCCAGAAGGAAAAGCCTTTACTGTGATATCCGGTGACTTTGTAACCACTGCCGACG